>JAJRUU010000182.1 GCA_024277605.1 bacterium | reverse complement strand
GCCTGAAAATTGCCTTGTATCATACTCTTGGCAAGTTGCCGGAACCAATACTTGCCCACAGATTCTTGTGAAGAGCCCCCATTTGTTTATTTGCCATCTTCTTCATCCTTTACTTACAGTTTCGCCACCTGCCGATCACCCTGGTAATCTTTTTTGCCATTCCGGTGTGCTTCTCCGGGGGATTTATCTTCCTGTATATTGCTGGTTATAATTTGAGCGTAGCTGTATGGGTAGGTTTTATTGCCCTGTTCGGGATTGCGGTGGATGATGGAGTGGTAATTGCCACCTATCTGGAGCAAACCTTTACCAAAATGACCATTACCAGTATTCAGGATATTCGCCAGGCCACTATCTATGCCGGCACGGTCATAAAAACTGATCTGTGTTTTTCAATTTTCCGGCTTTGGTTCAGCCTTTAATTTAGCCAACTCTTCAACGACAACTTTCTTGAAATTATTGAGCGGCTGTGCCCCGCTCATTTTTCTGCCATTAATGAAAAATGTCGGGGTGCTGGTGGCCTTAGCTTGCTTAGCCTGCATTTGATCGGATTTGATTTGATCTTTTAGTTCCTGTTTTTCCATGTCCTTTTTGAATTTTTCCATGTCCAGCCCGATTTCCTCAGCGAATTTATGAATATTTTCCATGCTTAATTCTCTGTAATTTTTAAATAAGAGATCGTACATCTCCCAATACTTACCCTGCGCATTAGCCGCCAGTGATGCCAACGCCGCACCGGGTGCGTTTTTATGAAAGGGTAGGGGGTTGTTTTTAACATAAAGTATTACCTGGCCGGGGTAGGCCGCTACAAGCTGATCCATGGTGGCTGCGGCTCTAGCGCAGTATGGACACTGAAAATCGGTGAATTCCAGAATGGTGACCGGGGCGCCCTCGGTGCCCTTCCAGGGTGAGTTATCAACGCTAAGCTCATAAATTTCGGGTTTTGCCCTAGCCGCCTTATCTGTTGGTTTGCCTAGTTTTTCATCAATAGCGGCCTTGAAACTATTAAACGGTTTTGCCCCACCGAATTTTTTGCCATTAATATAAAATGCCGGGGTGCCGGTGGCCCCAATTTCTTTAGCATGTGCTTGATCGGTTTTGATTTGGTCTTTTAGCGCTTGACTTTCCATGTCCTTTTTGAATTTTTCCATATCCAGCCCGATTTCCTCAGCGAATTTATTAATATCTTCCAGGGTTAAGGTTCTGTAATTTTTAAATAAGATATCGTGCATCTCCCAGTACTTACCCTGCGCATTAGCCGCCAGTGACGCCAGCGCCGCCCCGAAGGCGTTTTTATGGAAAGGCAGCGGATTGTTCTTAATATAAAGAATGACCTCTTTGGGATAGGTTTGTACAACCTTTCCAATGGTGGCCGCAGCTCTTACACAGAACGGACACTGAAAGTCGGTAAATTCAACGATGGTAACCGGGGCGCCCTTAGTGCCCTTCCAGGGAGCGCCATCAACGTTGATATTATAAATTGTGTTATCAGCCTTAGCGGATTTCTTTTTCTTTTTTTGTGGCCCGCCAGTATTTCTATAAGTTGCTTTTCTGATTTTCCGGCTTTGGCCTGGGTTGCGATTTCTTTGGCAAGCTTCCTACTGTAACCGCAATTTTTGTCGTTAGTTATGCACTTAGCGATGCTGTCTTCTTTGCAGCCACACGTACAATCGTTTTCGTTAATGACTTTTAGCACCATATTTAATGTTTTCTTATCCAACACGGAAAGATCTAAATCTTTTTCGTTAAACTCAACAAACCAGGCGGGTTTTTCCGATTTGGCAGGTTCTTCTGCTGCAAATGAAAACGAGATTATTGAATGAGCCAACACGATACATACCAAAGCAAATATAAATTTTCTCAATGTAATTACTCCTTTGGTTAATTACTGCATAACCCGACCTCTTCATAAATTCAGGCTGGGTTTGCCAGACCCCTTGCAAGATAAGGTTTATGAGCCAACGCCCAATAAAACTTTGTTTGCCCAATGGGGCGGGAATAGGAAGCTGACAAATTTATAATTTTCAACTAAATATAGATTCGCCCATAACAAGACCCGAATTTTTCGGGCACAAGTCACAAGTAGAAAAATATTTTAGCACTTATTAGCACCATATGGCAAGCTCAAATAAAAAATGGCAATCCGTTTTCTGATTAAAAAAACAGGTTGCCATTTTTTCTGTCTACTATAAATATAGTCCACCCCTGGCTAATTATATAAAGAATAATACGTATCTAAAAGCGACAGTGCGGGGTATGCTGAAACCAGTGGTGTGGGTAGTTAATAATTTCTTTGTAGAAAATAGCCAGGAAGAAAAAAGTCACTAGATAAAGCCGTTAGCCTTGTCGGGGATTATTCGGTTTATGAATAATCCCTAGGAGTTTGTCGGACTTTGGAGCATACGTATGGTAAAATGGTGTAGTGAATAACATATACCATAAGGGGGTGGAATGGGCGCAAAGTTTATACAAGTTGATCGAGAGACGCCGTATTTGTTGCCGCCATCGATTCAAG
>JAJRUU010000181.1 GCA_024277605.1 bacterium | reverse complement strand
TTGGCAAGTTGCCGGAACCAATACTTGCCCACAGATTCTTGTGAAGAGCCTTTTTTAGCAAAACTGTCCACGACTCAGTCAGAAAATCTAATGTGCTGGTTTGGCGATCAATGGTGATCGTAAGTTGTGTTTTTATTGTGATTTTGCTATTATGCCAACTTACTCTACGGATAAACACAAAGGAGAATAGTCCATAAATGACTCAATCGTTGACGCATTACATAAACGAGATTGCTCACGAGACGCCGTTTGAGCTGTTTTTCGTGTTCGGCTTTATCATCATTTGCAGTCTTATAGCCAGAAAGTTAAAGCAACCGGCGGTGACTGGCTGTTTCTTAGGCGGGGTGTTTTTCCATTTTCTAACCTACTTCACCGGTTTTGATTTCACCGCTAATCTTACGCTTTCCTCGCATGTGATTATGCTCTTTATATCGTTACTTATATTCAATGAAGGACTGCATGTGGATCTGGAGTATCTTTTGATCAACATCCAGGAGATACTTTCATTGAGCATCCTGGGTACGCTGCTGGCTACCGGTTTGTGTGGCTTTATGCTGCATCATCTGCTGGGCTTCGGCTGGGCGTTGGCCATTATCACCGGGGCCATGCTGATGCCTACCGATGCCGGGGCGGTGCTGGCGGTGCTGAATTCCCTAGGGGTGAAAACCCGCTGGAAGTCGCTTATAAGTGGTGAGTCTATCTTTAACGATCCATTCGGGCTGATTATCTTCGGGCTGGCGTTAGGGGTGTTAAGCGGGGAGTCCATAAACTGGGGGGCTACCATCGCTCTGATCCTCATCGGCTCCCCGCTCTTAGGAATTACACTTGGCTTTTTGTTTTATCTTTTGTATAAGCGGCTGGATGATCCGGTTAGTGAGGTGATGCTTTCCGGGATGCTGTTTGTAGCAGCGCATTACGGGGCCGAGTTTCTGCATATGTCGGAGTTTCTGACGGTGGCCCTGGCCTCCATCTTTGTGGGTAATAAAAAGCGTTTATGCATGAACGAGGAGACGCGGGAGACCTTGAGCCGGGTATGGGAGGCAGTGGCGATCGGTATCGAGGGTTTTTTGTTTCTTATGATCGCTAAGGAAATCCCCATAGAGCGTTTATTGGACTATGTACCGTTGGGCCTGCTGGCCATCGCTTTGGTTATGGCGTCCCGCTCGCTGGCGGTGCATCTTATATTATGGGTACTGGATCGTTTCTTTTCTCAGGATGTGCCCTTTAAGTGGCGGGTCATTATAGACTTAAGCGGCCTGCATGTGGGGGTTACCATGGCGATTATACTCACCCTGCCTAAAACACTTCCGCATGTGCAGGATATAAAAATAATGGGCTATTATGTAATTATCTGGTCGGTATTGGTCATGCCATTGCTCTTGAAATTCGCCTTGCGCAAGCTGAAGATGTAACTTAAGTTTCTGCCGCAAGACGGGGGATAATAGGGGTGGGGAGAGATATGCCCTGCTTTACGGCGGGTGACGGTTAATCCGGCATTACATCTACCAGCCGTTCATTACCTGACCACCAGGCGCCGCCGATACTTCCATTACCTAAGGGGTCCAGAAAATATACCAATTCATCATCCGTATTAAATTCGCCTCCTTTTCCAGCGGCGAATAAACAAGGGCCGGAAGCCTTATAGGTGCCATTGACCGTGTCGCATTCCACATCATAATAGTAGTTAAAGTATATATTATCGGCGCCCACCACTTCCTCTACCCAGTCGCCGTCGACAACATCAGTCTCCGCATCTGAGCCCAACATACCCCAGTCAGTATAAGTAGTAGAGCTAGCTATTTCGGGGTGGGCCCGCGCGTACCCTTCTGCATATTCGACTAATGCGGTTATGATGGTGGGGGCTTCAGCCGCCTTACTGTGGTTAATGTGTCTGATATAGGCCGGTACGCCTATTGCGGCTAAAATTCCTATTACCACTATAACAATTATAAGTTCAGTCAGGGTAAACCCTGATTCTGTGTTTAAATTTTTAAGTCTGAATAGCGACATTTTTTAAATCCATACGTGCAATAGTACAAATTCAACCTAATCGACACCATATAAAATATAATACTACTTTAATAGTATACCAAAAAATAACAAAAACGCTAAGCCTTTTAACCCGATCTATTCATAAGTTTATATATGATTTGCCAGATTCCCTTTTGTATTGGATCTAAAGCCAACGTCCATGATAACTTTGTTTGCCTGAAAATTATTGTATGGAAGCTGACAAAGTTAATATTATTAGGCAGATGTGGTTTTGTTGTTAACAAAACCCGAATTATTCGGGTTAAAGCATTTTTGTAAAGTAATTTGAAATATTTGGTTAGAATTCAGGCTGTTGGTTTGTAATAAAGGGGAATGTTACAAGAAATAAATGGTGTATCTAGTTGAATTATAATCACCAATTAGCATTAATAGCATGATGGAAGCTATCCCTGCTGTTATTTAGCTGGTTGGAGTAAAATATCGAGGGTTAACACTATTTGGTGGTCCTTATTGCACGCTTTACACACAACACTTCAAAATATTGCTATACATGCAGCTTTGATTGCCGAAAAAGACAACATGCAATAGCATCAATGTGAGATTACGGCCACCGGAAATTCGCGATCAAAAATGCCGGCTGTGTCAGGGTGTTGGGTATTATTAGTTTCCCGGCGGACATGCTCACTCACATAATCGATCGTTTCGCCCAGGGTAATGATCCGGTTGTCATTCAGGTCAGCCTCACCCTTTAACGCACGAAGGAGGAAGTAGGTAAACACTCCATGGCCACCACCCCACTTCCTTGATTCCTGCGAAAGCTCACCAGCCTCGCTGGCAGTAAAGATAGCGCGTCCCTTCTTGGCCTTGGCTACTTCAAGTAAAAACTTGTTGGTCATATTCTTATGGGATGTACTACTACGAGTGCTGATATCGCCGGAAATGCCAGCGCTATGGCAGGCATCGGCGAACATGATAACCTTTTCGCTTTTGATGTAGCGACTTAAGGCGGTTTCTATGTCCCACATAGGGAAGGCAGTGGAAGCAATCCGATCAGACCGGGAATCGTAGGCCAAGAAATACAGATTATTGGGGTTATCGTCTTCCGGCATGCCGTGACCGGAGAAGTAAACTATCACATAATCCTCTTCTAAGGCTTGTTTCAAGAAATCGAAGAAGGCATATTTTATATTCTGTAAACTGGCATCCTTGTTTTGCAGGAAAAGGATATGGTCCGGAGGGAGACCGCCCCCTTGCGGAGAACGCAAGAATTTGTAAAATTCCTCTGCGTCGTTGGCGGCATAACGTACTTCCGGGAATTTTCCGGCGGCATATTTATAGTTGGAAATGCCGATTACTACGGCCCAGCCCTGGGTTTTTGCCACAGGTTTAGTCTTGTCTGCCAAGGTAGTTTCGGTGGTTGCGGGTGGATTAAGTTGGTCTGCCAGCGGGCCAGCTGAAGTTGCTTGCTCATCGGCATATTGGCCCCGCATCCATATCTTTCTACCATTTAGCTCTTCAAAGTGCCCGGGTACCCATTTTATGGCGCTACCTGCCTGTCCTTCTGAAAACGGACGTACAAAGCCTTGGTTTGTTGGCGCTGTACCGGTATTCTGTTGGGTGTTTGAGCTTGATTGTGGAACAGGGGCAGGCGACCGCCGCATAAAGCCTTTAGCCGAGCGAGTGGTACTGGTATCCTGCTGCGGGGCTTGAGTGTTTCCTGGAGAAGGAGTAGACGCTGTCGAGGTATTAGCTTCAACTTTTCCATATTGACCGCGGATCCATATTTGTCTTCCATCTATGACCTCAAAATGCCCAGGTATCCAACGCTGCCTACTAGGAGCCGCCCATGGGCTACCAGGTCCGGGTCGGAAGTTTTGGCTTAAAGTGTTTTGAGCTGAAACCTGCCCTATTGTTAAATAGAGCAGAAAACATGTCATAATAATAAGGGTTTTCTTCCACACAAAAATCACTCCGTCCATAGATGATTTTAATTACAAGCTACGCAATTGTAATTAAAATAAGCGCTATGTCGTGTCAAGTTTCGCTTAAGCGTGTAACCAAGCTAATGGTTCGCTTAAACAAATATAGTAATATGTTTATAATGTTATATAGATAATAACGATTTTTTAGTGGAAAGTCAAATATTACTTGTAAGCACTTTCAGGCTAGCTTAAATTGTCGCAAGTCGTCACCCTGAGCACAAGCTAAGGGTCTATCAAGAGGGATGAAGATTCTTCGCTTCGCTCAGAATGACACCTGACAAATCAGCTTTGACACGACACTATTTAACGACAGCAAAACTAGCCTTGGCTTTGAAATGGAGTCCATCTCCATACTTTCCTGAAACAACCCACTCATAAACATGGTCAGGATCCAGCGGGCCGTACTTTGCATACGAGTATGCGTATATTTCTTCCTGTGTCGTAAATGACACTAATACCCGCTCATGCTTTGCGACTCTGGAAAAGAGGGTGAAGTTATACTCTTTTGTCCCCTCCATCTTGGGCCAGGTAAAAACGAGTCCCCAATCCTCCTTATTTTCTACCAGCATCCCATTGAAATTGGGTTCCTGTTGCAGGACATTCACGTTATCCGGCGCCATAGCCCATTTTTCTACGCCATCCCGATACGCCACCGGTATCTCGGCAAAAACAAGGAGTCTAGTGGATTCAGGGAAGCTGATTAAACGGGCTGGCTCGACTTTGAATCCCTGCCATAACATCAGAATTAGAAATACGCCAGCCAGCGAGTAACCGGGAACATGAGATAACAAACTCTCTTGAGTCCAACTCAATACTCGTTTAAGCGCACGTTTTGTCTGGGTAAGCCAACCAACCTCTGGCGTTTTAGCAGCAGTACTATTGAGTGCCATGGCCTTTTCCATCAACCATGAGGGGATAGGAGGCGTATTACTTTCTTTAAGCATAAGCTTCTGGTGGCACTCAAATGAGTGGGCTAAATTTGATAAGCATAAATCACAAGTATGGATGTGCCGGTTAAGTTTATTAACCTCGGCCTCAGTTAATTGTTGATCCAGATAAGCAGCGATCAGCTCTTCATCAAGGCAGTCTAAAGTGAAGGGAGATTCTGCCTGATCACATGTTGATAGCATAACCCGCATTTGCTTTATCTCCTGCCATTTCTGAAAACAATCCTGACACTCGGCTAAGTGCTTATGTACCTGTGATTGTTTTGCCGACTCACTGGCTTGATCAATAACTGCCATTAAGTCTGGCCAGGAGAGATGACCTTTATCCCTGTCCATAATATAGAACCTTTATTGTCCTGGGAAAATCTACATTTAGTTGAAAATTATAAATCTATCAGCTTCCTGTTCCTGCTGCCTCGGGCAAACCCAGTCTGAATTTATGAATAGATCGGGTTCAGTAGGTAGAACTTTATTTTAAATAAATCATCTCATTTTTGAGATGCTTTATCGCTCTACCTTAAATATGACGGACATGCGCAATCTTTTTTAAAATTATTGCCAAATGCCCTCTTGTCCCATGACAGGAAGCACTCTCAACCATTGCTCGCGCGAGAGTTTCTGACCGTCAATGTCCAGATTTAAGCCGGAAACCAGCCGTTCAGTAGCCTTCCCCAGCAGATAATATACATTTTGAGAATTTACCGGTTTATGGTCAATTTCCAGGGGAGCAGGCAATTGCGAGCTGAACCGGCCAATCTCTTTGCCGGAGAGGCCTTCCTGGTAATATAGTTTGAGTAATTTTTGTTCTGCAGGGCTTAAGTTTTGTATGGCGGAGCAAAGATGAGTCATTACTTGCCGGTAAAACACATGGTTGGTAGCCGCTTGCTCTTGTGTGCGAAGTTCCCCCTCTTGCCAGAGCAGGTTCTCGTTTTTTGTATCTAGAAAATCAACACTCCTGGGTTCATAATGTTCAATTAAATCTAATTGTCCGGCTCCAAGCAGGGCTTCTCGCACCCGATAAATACCCTGCTGGAGCGTTTCCTGGTCAAGCTTCAGTTTCTCTAGTATAAATTCTTTAGCCTTGCCCCGGCGCAGCCAAACGTATATTTTGCGCTCGACCACTGGTAATTTCTTTATCGCAACCGGTAGGCGTTTTTCATCATTTTCGTCCACCCTGCCATACTTCCAGCGCAAAATATCCACGCTCATGGTTTTGGAATTCAGGATTGTCCAAATATAGGTAGATAATTTGCTCTTTCCCTGATAGGACTTAAGCCGCCGACGCAGTTGGTTAAGCAACCACAGGTAAAGCTCCAACCCTTCATCACAGTCCTCCCCCTCCCGCCGGTAAGATTTTTTTTCACCCTTGCGCTGCCGCATAATCAAAAGCAAGCTGCAATTGGCAAACCTGGCCGACGTACGGCAAAACTTGCGCTCAAACTCCCAGGCTGTATACAGTATCCAATCGGTATATTGCTCTACGAAGTCTTTCCAGCAGGATGGATTGCCCTCAAGGATTTTTTTTACAAATTCCGTATCATTCATAAATCAAAATACGTCCAGACCAATTCTCAAGAAATAGGTAGTAAATTTAGATAGGGTTCCATTTTGCCTGTATTATAGATTACAACTATGTTCAGTGCAAGCTCTAATACCGGTCTTATAAGTGTATTAACTTGAGTGTATAGGAATTTCCTTTTTTCCCATCACCGGCAGGTGCGCTAAGTTCTATAACCCGAATTATTCGGGCTAAATAATCAGACATTAAGTTATAATGTTCCATTTTATTTTATTTAATTTTTTTTGTTGTCCGTCAAACTATTATCGTAAGCATAATACAGGAGAAAGTGAAATTGAGCTATCGTAGTAAATCAAAAAGTGAAATAAAAGCGTTTAATTTGCTTACATTGCTTATGTTTATTTTTGGGATTATGCTCACCTCGGCCTATTTTGTAATAACACACTAATATATAAGCCCGACCTATTCATAAATTCAGACTGGGTTTGCCAGACCCCTTGCGAGATAAGGTTTATAAGCCAACGTCCAATAAAACTTTGTTTGCCCAATGGGATAGGAATAGGAGACTGATAAATTTATAATTTTCAACTTAATATCGATTCGCCCATAACAAGACCCGAATTTTTCGGGTAAGGAGGGTTTGAAATGACATTTTTCCCGATCAAATTAAAAGCAAAAACCATCCTGCTTGCTTTAGCGCTTGTTACCTTAATGATTGCCTCAAACGGCATAGCTCAGGGGTTCAATAAATACAGTCTGCCTTACTATGCGGAACTGAAAACCTACCCTTTGTTGATTGATAAAAAATACGATGCTAAAACAGTAGCAAGTATAACCGGCGATATTAATAAGCTTTTCTATGTGGAGTATTATGCACCCGGTTCGAACCTGCGCATCATTGGGTTGGAGTTAAACCCATCTTGACCACGCCAAGAGCGTATAGTCTTCTATAACAACTAGTTATGCTGTTTGCGTAGATACGAAACTATTTTATGCTATTGCGAGCATGGATTTGAGCAGCTATTTCCTCCGGGTCTATCAATTCTTTC
>JAJRUU010000180.1 GCA_024277605.1 bacterium | reverse complement strand
TTAAAAAACGTTTGTCTGCGGATTTATTTATTAATTGCGGCTTGTTCACTATTTTTGACAACTTAAGCCCGACAGACTCCTAGTGTCGTATCAAGTCACCCGAAAAATTCGGGCAGGCATAGCCTGTTTTTTCAGGACGTTGGCTCATAAGCCTTATCTCATAAGGGATGTCTTGCGAACCCAGTCTGAATTTATGAATAGATCGGGGTCAGAACTGGCGGTTGTCATTCTGAGTAAAACGAAGAATCTTTTATCCCTATTTCCCTTGAGACCCTTCGCCTTGCTCAGGGTGACAAGTCTTTACGGGCTGTTGTTCAAATGTAGTTATAAGGCAGAACGGCACCAAAATTGTCATTCCCGCGAAAGCGGGAATCCAAAACTTATTGAAAAAACTAGATTCCTGCTTACGCAGGAATGACACCTTCCATGCTTTTCTACTTGATTTTGGATTTGGGCAACAACCCGTTTATATGCCACCCGTAAAATTGAGCTTAACATAATACCAGGGAAGGGGTAAAATGAAACTGGGAATAATCGCCGATACACATGATAATCTGGAAGCCATTGCCCAGGCAGTGGAATATTTCAACCGGACAGGAGTAGAGCAGGTAATCCATGCCGGTGATTTTGTAGCTCCCTTTGCCCTGGAAGCCTTCCGTGAGCTTAAAGCCAGCTTCATGGGAGTATGGGGAAATAACGATGGGGAACGTATTATGCTGTATAACGAAGCCTGCGAGTGGGGCTTTGCGTTACATAACTCACCACATCAGTTTAGCTTAAATGGCAAAAAGATCCTGCTGATGCATGAACCATACGAGTTAGAAGCTTTGATTAAGAGCCAATGCTATGATTTGATTGTCTATGGGCACCTCCACCGCACGGAGTTAAGCCGGGTGGGTTCTACATTGGTCATCAGCCCTGGTGAATGTTGCGGTTGTTTAACCAGACAACGTACGGTTGCAGTGCTAAATTCTGACAATTGGGAAGGACAAATTGTAGAAATTTAAAACGGATCCAGACTCACCCCGCACCTCAGGCGATTTTCTGTAAGTCCTTTTCCTTTTTAACATATGTCGGGCATTCTAAATACTTTGCCCCATTTAAACAAAGTTTGTCCTGCTCGGCTTTGGTCGGCAGCTTTAAACCCCTCAAGAAGGCACAGCACCTATTTACTGGAACCTCTTGATAATATAAACACCGCATGTCTTCACCTCAATTCTTTAGATACGATTACTTAACAGTGTCTAACTTACATAACCTTAAACTGTTATATAGGTTCAGCAATTTACATGCCAAGTCGTAAATGAGATTGTTATACATGCGTATAATTGCGAAAAACTACTCTACTTACAATGAGATGCATATTATCAGCCGACAACGCAACAACCTATATGTCAGCAACCGGTGGGCGCAGGGTAACCATTTAATTACATTTTCAGGAGGTCGTTTACCAAAAAAACAGGGGGTTCGGGAATTATTTCCAGAAACAGGAGTGCAAAACAGGGTGAACAAATCAATTACAGGCTGTTATAAAATAACGTATGACAGGGGCTATAGCGGAAGTTGGTAGATCAGGTTCCAGCTCCCTAAAAGCTGGGCTTTATAAATTTTCGCCATCTCCTTCGGGTAATCGTTTAAAATCCTCTTTGCGATAATTAAATTTCCTCATTTTTTCATATAGGGTCTTATTGTCTATTTTAGCTTGAAGGGCGACCTGATTTATATTTCCTTTGTTTTTCTTTAAGAGCGCTTTTAAATATTTACGCTCCACCTGCTCTATAATTTCGTGCTTTACCCGCTTCAAGGGGAGACTGTCGTCTATTTTGCCAAAGCTATAAATCTCCTTATTGCGGCGTTCTCCAGGAATGTCTATCTTTACTATATCCTTTCCCGGCGTCATAATAATAGCGCGCTCCATCAGGTTTTCCAATTCGCGAATATTACCTGGCCAGTGATATCTCATCATGGCGTTTAACGCATCCTGGGAAATAGTTCGTACATCTTTCTTTAGTTTTTCTCTATATTTTTCCATAAAGTGGGTTACCAGCAAAACCAGATCATCCAACCGCTCTCTTAACGCAGGCAGGTGAATGGGGATAATATTCAGCCGGTAATACAAATCTTCGCGAAAAGCCCCCTCTTCAATCAACTTCCTTATATCTTTATTGGTAGCCGTAATTATCCTGACATCAACTTCAGTGGTGTTATCCCCCCCCAGGCGCTCGAATCGTCTCTCCTGTAACACACGTAGAAGTTTTTGTTGTGTAGCCATAGGGATGTCACCTATTTCATCCATGAATATGGTGCCTTTATTGGCTTGTTCAAACTTGCCCATTCGCCGCTTGAGCGCACCGGTAAAGGCGCCCTTTTCGTACCCAAACAGCTCGCTCTCTAACAATGTATCGGGAATGGCGCCACAATCGACGGTAATAAAAGGATGATCCTGGCGCGTGCTGTTATAATGAATGGTTCTGGCCCGCACCCCCTTTCCCGTTCCGGTTGCCCCGGTAACTAATACTGTAGAATCGACATCTTTCAGGGTATTGATAAGCCGGTAAATTTCCTGCATCTTGTGGTTTTTGCCAATCAGCTTATCATAACAGTATTTTTCATCAGACACGCTGCCGATATCTTTATTAATAGCCTTGGACGTGTCATCGTCGTCTGCTTTAGCCGAAGCGCTCTTCTCAATACACCGGTCAACAAGTATCTTTATATGTTCAAAATTCAGGGGCTTTACAATAAAATCAAACGCACTGGCCTTCATAGCCGACACAGCTTCATCGATAGCTTCGCGGTCAGTGGTCACTATTACTTCAGTATTTGCTTGTTCGGATTTTATCTGTTGGATTAACTGCTGGCTATTTGATCCTGGCAGCATCAAGTCAAGGAAGATGATATTGTAGGTTTTTTGCCTGGCAAGCGACATGGCTTGTTGGCCGTTTATTGCCGTATCTACCTCATAGCCCCAGGATTTTAAATTTTTGCTAAACGAATTCTGGATTGCAGGATCATCATCAATTACCAATGTAGAAATGTTCATCGACAACACCTATTCTTCAAAAGGGACAGGTCAGTTTACAACATAAACTTTGTTAACTTTAATCCATTTTTCAGTCAAAATCAATGTTTATTTTCAATTAACTCAAATATTCAAACTGAAATGGCTTTTCATTCCCTGACGAATCTTCTCTAAAACACTCGTCTGGTCTGCATATTGACGAAGTTCCAGATTCATAATGCCACTATAGCATACTTTTTGTAATATGTTAATCATCTTATGCCAATCGATTATGCCTTCGCCGGGTAGATAGTGCAAATCCGCAACCCCGTCATTGTCAGAAATATGTACCCCCATAATTCTGGATCCACAATTTAAAATAGCCTGCCCGACATCTTCGTTTAGCTGGGCGTGGCCGATATCCAGGCAAATCCCCAGCCAGTCGGGATCAAAAGGCTCCACTAAGGCTGACAAATTGGCTGTAGTGGATAGTGCGGTGGCGATATTCTCCAACGCTAAGTTTACTCCACAGTCTTGCAACAGGGGGGACAAGTACTCCAGACTCCGGCTTAAATTGGTTGACTTGGCTTCAGAAAAATCATCCCTAAGGTCGCCGGCGTGAACTACCAGTAGCTTAGCCCCCAGAATATCCATGATATTCAGCGCCTTCCGGGTATGCACAAGGGCCTCTTCCCGGACATTGGGGTCGGCGGCGGCCAGGGAGAGTGTATGGCCTTGCTGTAGTTCGTTCACATGGGTATAGAAGGGGGCATGTACCGAATGGATGTCAATCCCCAGATTTGCGGCGGCTTGTGCCAGTTGCTTTACCCTGTCAGGCCGCTCATAGTCAAAATGGGGACGCATACCCCATAACTCAATCTTAACAAACCCCAAGCCCCGGATAAGCTCCAACAGCTTCTCATCCAACGGCTGGTATACAAACAAATGTGTAGATAAGCCCAATTCCATATTTAAAGTAGCTCTGATTTTAGCTTTAGGGTACCTTTAGGCGGACACTTCTTCTGCTAACTGCTTGAGCACGTACTTCCTGATGTTTTGCGCTGTGGGCAACTTCCGTACCAGTTTGCCATCTTTAATCAAGGGCGTGAGTAATGACCTATAGGCAGCAGAACAAGCGGGACAGGAACTTGGAGCAGTATGTGATGGGACAACCACAGTTTCTTTACAATTGTCGCAACGAAGCAGCTTCTTTGCGCCTGAATGCTTACCCTTTTTGGCAATCGGTTGCCCGTCAATCTCCACAATATCAAATGAAAAATTAACCACCGGGGCATTGCTGATGGAAGTTCCCACTCCATAAGCATCCGCCGCCTTATTCAGGTGAGAAATCTTGTATTCATCGAGTCCGCCACTGACGAACAGCTTAACATGCTTAAATCCCCGATAATCAAGTTCCCATCTAACCTCTTCTAAAATCTGGAGCATATCCCCCCGCCGGGAAGATGGGGTGTCAAGCCGCACGGCGAATAGATCGTCTCCCATAACTTGAGCTATCTCGATGGCCGCAAGCTTCTCATCGGAGAAGGTATCAATAAGCGCAATACGCTTAACCGCCGGGTCAATCAGCTGATGAAAAGCCCGCATTACCTCAGCCAAATCTCCCATCATCAGGATTAGGGAATGGGGTACCGTGCCCCGGGGCATCTCTCCGATAAGCTCAGCGCTTTTTACCACCGCCACCCCATCACAGCCGCCAATAAAGGCGTTGCGCTCAATCATGGGGGCCAAAGCCGGATGCATGCGGCGGGCGCCAAAGCTGATCACCTGTTTGTCACCGGCCGCCTTTTTACAGCGGGAAGACTTGGTGGCTATGCCGGATGCCTGACATAGCATACCCAGCAGCGGGGTTTCATAAATGGCGTAATCCAGATATTTGCCTTCTAACACCACCAATGGCTGGAAGGGTTGAAATAAGCTGCCTTCCTCCATGGCATAGACATTGATGGGCAAGCCTTCTAACAAATGCGCCGCCTCCTCAATACCTGCTAATACTCCCCAACTCCACTCCGGCGGAAACCCCTTCAAGGTCACCTCAGCTAAGGCCCGGCTCTGAATGCCTTTTTCTTTGAGGATTTTTACCGTGTGGGTAAAATACACATCGGTAATCCGGCCTTGTTTTATCTCAGCTTCGGTAGCAATATGAAACACAACCCGCTCCTCTACCGCTTAGCCCGAAAAATTCGGGCAGGCACAGCCTGTTTTTTTTAGGACGTTGGCTTATAAAGCTTATCTCACAAGGGATGTCTTGCAAACCCAGCCTAAATTCATGAATAGGTCGGGTTATATATCTACCCCGGTTTTCTTTTTCTCTGGTTTTGCTTTCGCCAGTACCGGCTTAGTCAGGGCTACTTCCAGCACCTCATCGATCATTTCCACAAAGACGAAGTCCAGTTCACGCTTTACCTTGCTGGGAATATCCTGCATATCTTTTTCGTTTTGTTTGGGAACGATAACCCGGCGGATACCAGCCCGTTTGGCAGCCAGCACTTTTTCTTTCAGCCCGCCGATAGGCAAAACTTTGCCTCTTAAGGTTATCTCCCCGGTCATGGCTACTTCACATTTAGCGGGAATTTTGGTCAGCGCTGACACCAGTGCCGTAGCTAAAGTAATACCGGCTGAAGGGCCATCCTTGGGGATTGCCCCTGCGGGTACGTGTATATGGATGTCATTCTTGGCATAAAATTCTTCATCAATTCCCAGCGCTTTCGATATGGACCGGGTATAGCTCAAAGCCGCCTGGGCGGATTCCTTCATCACTTCACCCAGATGCCCGGTGAGAATCAGCGCACCCTTGCCCTTCATGGTGGTCACCTCTACGTGAATTATCTCCCCGCCGACTTCAGTCCAGGCCAAACCGGTAGCCACGCCCACCTCATCGGTTTTACTTTCAGCCTCACGCAAGAATTTAACCGGCCCCAGGTATTTACTGAGATTGATGGTATTCACATGAAATCTATCGCCTTTATTCTCAGCCACTTTTTTGGCTATCTTGCGGCATACATTGGCCAACTCCCGCTCCAAATTACGTACCCCGGCCTCACGAGTGTACCCGGAGATGGTCTTTAGGATGACTTTATCGCTGACCGATAATATACTATCATTAATTCCATTCTCTTTAAGCTGCCGGGGGAATAGGTATCTCCTGGCGATATGCAGTTTTTCCTCTTCAGTATATCCAGCGAGGTAGATGATTTCCATCCGGTCTCTAAAGGCCGGCTGAATGGGATCCAGTAAATTTGCGGTGGTTATAAACATCACTTGGGATAAATCAAACGGCACTCCCAGGTAATGATCGCTAAAGGTGTTGTTCTGTTCAGGATCGAGCACTTACAGCAGTGCGGCTGACGGATCGCCGCGAAAATCAGCGCCTACTTTATCAACCTCATCCATCATGAACACCGGATTATTGGAGCCGGCTTGTTTTAAGCCCTGAATAATCCGTCCCGGCATAGAACCGATATATGTGCGGCGATGGCCCCTGATTTCAGCCTCATCCCTCACTCCCCCCAGGGAAATGCGTACAAACTTGCGTCCCAGGGCACGGGCAATTGATTTACCCAGCGAGGTCTTCCCCACCCCCGGAGGGCCCACAAAACACAGAATAGGGCCTTTCATCTTCGGCTGGAGCTTACGCACTGCCAGGTATTCCAAAATCCGTTCCTTTACCTTTTTCAGGTCATAATGATCTTCATCCAATACAGCTTGAGCCTGTTTGATGTCCAGGTTGTCTTCGGTAGCATCACTCCAGGGTAACTCCAGCAGCCAATCTATATAATTATGCACCATACCGGACTCAGCCGCATCAGGGTGCATGCGTGATAAGCGGTTTAGTTGCTTTTCGGCCTCTTTCCCCGCCAATTCCGGCATTTTGGCTTCTTTGATTTTGCGCCGGAGTTCAGTGATCTCTTCCGTTCGCTCATCCGTCTCGCCGAGTTCCTGCTGAATAGCCTTTAATTGCTGGCGCAGGAAGTATTCCCGCTGACTCTTGTCTATTTCATCCTTGGCATGCACCATAATCTTATGCTGCATATTCAACACTTCTATCTCTTTGGACAGAAGCTCACTTACCTGCCGCAGCCGCTTTAGGGCATCCGTGGTTTCCAATATCCTTTGACTGTTTTCGGTTTTCATGTTCATATTAGAGATCACCAGATCAGCCAACCGTCCCGGGTCAGAAATGTTGTTGGCAATCACCACTACATCGGGCATAATAGTTTTCCCCAGAGATATGGCTTCTTCTAACTGTGAACGAATGGCACGCATCAAGGCTTCCGTCTCCGAGCTTATCTCATCGGCCTGTATCTCTGGGATCTTATTTACTCTTACCTTATAAAAGGGATCGGTATGAATATATTCTATTAATTCAGCCCGCATTAAACCTTGAATCAATATCTTAACCCGACCGTCCGGGAGCTTTAGCAGGCGCATAATCATGGATATGGTACCAAATTTATAAAGCTGTTCCGGCTCTGGATGGTCTATGTTTGGGGCTTTCTGAGTTACCAGAAATATAATCCGGCCTTTGGTCAGGGCATGTTCTACCGCTTTGACCGATTTTTCGCGGCCTACAAACAAAGGCAGGATAGTATACGGGTAAACTACGATATCGCGGATGGCAAGGAGGGGCAACTCAACCGGTAGCCCTATTTCTCCCTGTTCGCCATTGGTGAAGTCTATCTCGTCATTTTCGTTTATATCTTCTGCGCTCACAATAAGTGCCCCTTACAAGCAGGAGGTTTTATATTAAGTTAACATCCAGGTCTTTTAAATACGCTTTGAATTTGGAGGCTAAATCGGGCCTTCGTAGAGCATATTCTACAGTTGCCTGTAAAAAGCCCAATTTATCGCCGGCATCGTAGCGCTTACCCACAAATTCACATGCATATATAGGTTCTTTTGCCTTCAAAATCTTAAGTGCATTGGTAAGTTGGATTTCACCTCCCTGATCGGGTTGAGTTTTTTCCAATGCTTTAAATATCCGAGGAGTCAGCACATAGCGTCCGATGATCGCCAGATTAGACGGAGCACGTGCCGGGGATGGCTTCTCTACCAGCTCGTCTACCTGATATATGTTATCTTCAATATGAGTCCCCCCGATTACTCCGTAGCTGTGAATCTGCTCCCTGGGTACTCGTTCAACTGCTAAAACCGAACATTTATATTTATTATATACATTGATCAACTGTTTTAAACAAGGTATTTTAGAATATACCAGATCATCTCCCAATAACACAGCAAACGGTTCATCATCCACTAGATTTTTAGCGACGAGAATAGCATGTCCCAAGCCTAAGGCTTCTTTCTGGCGCACATAAGACAAGTACGCCAACTTGGCTATTTTTCTGATTTTTTTCAATAAATCCAACTTGCCCTTACGTTCCAGCTCATACTCCAGCTCAAAAGATTTATCAAAGTGGTCTTCAATCGCTCGCTTGCCCCTGCCGGTTACCATAATGACATTATCCACCCCTGATCTTACCGCTTCTTCCACCACATACTGGATGATGGGTTTATCCACCACCGGCAGCATTTCCTTGGGGGAAGCTTTGGTAGCTGGTAAGAAACGGGTGCCCAGCCCGGCAGCCGGGAAGACAGCCTTCTTTATTTTCAATATGCCCTCCTTTCACGCATAAGATTAACCTTAGACTATGGCGTATGTTACACTAAGCGATTAGCAAAGTCAATCCATTGACTTATAAGCTGAGAATTAGATTTTCCGCCTATATTTCTAGTGAAAAATATAATACAACACCGGGGCTTTGTAAGCGGTGGAGTGTGCTAAGTATACTTTATGCCATATATGGCTTGGAATAATGGAACATATTAGCAATTAAACCCGAAAAATTCGGGCCGACTGGCGCATTATTATTCAGCTTGTATGTCTCTCAGCCTACCAGTGGTTAACCAGATATTGGTATTGGGAAAGTAAAACATTTGGTCATTTGTGGTAAAGGGGGAGGCTTTACCCCTGACGCGGAAAAAATCCCAGCCAAAAATGTTATAGTAATAGAACTCGAAGTATTGGTTTTTATCACCTATTACCTCATCAATCCACTCGCCATCTAAGGCAGTAGTGTCACAATTCCCCCCCTCCGGGCCTCTCCCATGAGCCCGCTGATAACTTTTATAGTGGGTAATCACACTTGACAACATCTGATGTGCTTCAGCGGCTTTAGCGCTGGTTATGTATCTGGTATAGACAGGAAAGCCCACCGCGGCTAAAAGGCCTATTATAACCACTACAATTAGCAGTTCAAGCAGGGTAAAACCATCCGCTTTAGCCAGGGTCTTGGATTTAAAAGTCGACATCTTTTATTACAACCCCGCAAAATCAGTTAATTTCCACAAAAATCGAGTACACATACTGCGTTTTATCTGGTGCATAATAAATGCCAAAGCAGTTACTTATCCCGATCTATTCATAAATTCAGACTGGGTTTGCAAGACATCCCGTGAGATAAGGCTTATGAGCCAACGTCCAATAAAACTTTGTTTGCCCAAGGGGATAGGAATAGGAGACTGATAAATTTATAATTTTCAACTAAATATCGATTCGCCCATAACAAGACCCGAATTTTTCGGGCTAAATGTTCAGTTTTAGGTTTTCTGTTTAAGAATCAAACGGCTTTTATGTTTTAAATTAAGTTTTATGTTCACCTGATTGTGCGATCAAGCAACATATAACCAGCTGTTATGTTTAGCATAATACCGCAATATACCAGCATGGCATGCTCTTTGCTAAAACCTAAAAGCAGAATAGAAGCTTCCAGAAATTAGCCCAGGGGAGCCAAAGCCTAAACACATTCAGCTGGTGAATTACAATGATTGATAAAAACAAACAACAAGACAACAACAGAAAAACCATATTAATTGTTGACGACGAAGAAACCCTGACGTGGAGTATATCCAAGAATCTTGCGATGAATAAGCAATACAAGGTGATTTGTGCTAATAGCAGTGAAGAAGCCCTACAGATACTTGAGGAAACCAGCAACATCGACCTTATTGTGTCAGACATCAAGATGACCGGTAAAAGTGGTTTTGAGCTATTAGATGAGGTAAAAGAGCATTGTCCGCAAATAGGTTTTATAGCGATGACGGCCTATGGCTCGGATGACGATAAACGCATGGCTCGGGAAAAAGGGGCCTTGCGTTATATTGAAAAGCCGTTTGGCATGGGGGTTATGATTCAGGTAATCGGAGAGGTGTTGGGGGAAATGGGGAAACTGATTCAACCCCAGGAAGCGCCAAGCTATCAGGTTGGCCCCCCTGTCTCAGTAACAGATGTGCTTTCTAAATATTCACAAGATATAGAGGAAATAATATTTATCAAACTGAATGCCCTACAGGGAGATATTGTCTTTCAAGTAGGGATTGATATGGTTCCAAGCGATCATAAGGATTTGCTCTCCAGCGGCTTGGTGAGACAAACGGGGGAGGTGTGCCGGAAATTAACTTTCGGTCAATTGGAGTTTATCGTTATATCTACTGAAAAGCACTATGTTTTGCTGCACTGCCTTAGCGATCAGCAATTGTTTCTATATTCATTGATTGAGAAGGAGCTGGGGTTTGGTAAGGCGTTATACCTTATGGAACATCTTACGCTAAAAATTGCCAACGCCCTGAAGATAAAAGCCAATGGGAGACAGGATGATGAAATTTGAGGATGTACTGCATGATATCAGGGATAACTTAATCCGTGATTATGTCTCCAGTGGAATAATTGGGTTAAATGGGGTGCACTTGAGCTTCGATCCGGCTAAGCCGGAAAAAAATGGCTTGTTGACGGCAGCCGAACTCACCGACGTGCTGAAGGATGTCATGCAGCTGGTGAATGAGGTTGAGTCCGGGAGGCTTTACTATATAAATCTGTACACTGCTAAGTTTAAGGTGTTTCTTTTTCCTATTGGCAGTCCCCCCAGGTTTTTCTGCCTGCTGATCATAAAAACGGACGGAAATGTGGGGAAGGCCATTCTGGAGCTGGAACGGGCGGCAGAATCGCTGCAACAGGATATGGAGCACAGCTGCCTCGTATAACAAACACCGGGGCCATTACACCCGATCTATTCATAAGTTTATATATGATTTGCCAGATTCCCTTTTGTATCGGATCTAAAGCCAACGTCCTATAAAACTTTGTTTGCCCGAGGCGGCTGATCAGGAAGCTGATAAATTTATATTTTTCAACTAAATATTGATCTGCTCATAACAAGACCCGAATTTTTCGGGTTACAATGGAGATAAATTATTATGGCAAAAGAGACAGAGGTATTAATCGTTGTTGGTGATGTGCAAGACCGGGATACGTTAAACAGAATTCTTGAGACCAGTTATAAGATTTCTGTATCAGATAATAGCCGGCAAGTACTGGAGTTGGCCTATAAAGATACGCTCGATGTGGTAATCCTGGATCTGAGCTTTAACGACATTCAACCGATAGAAACGCTTAAGGCCATTAAGCATCATGATCCCTATATTGAAATTGTGATTATTTCGGGAGAAAACAATGCGGATACGACCTTAAAGGACTTCTTGTGCGGAGTTACGGGATATATTCCGAAACCATTTCGCCTGAGCAATATCATTTCTGTAACTATGGCGGCGGCTGAGAAGCGGAATTTAAATCTTCAGCTAAAAGACATATTTTGCGAGTTGATGCAAGTAAATTCCGAAATAGCTGATGAAGCGGCTGCTGATCCGGCTCAAGAGAAGCAATTGTTACTTAAACTGGCCCGGATAATAAGCGAACATTTTATGCAAGAGCCGCATTTGCAGACCAAAAAGTATAAAGATTATCTGGAATTTGCCAAGGTGCTCAGCTTAACCCTGGAAAGTAAAGACCCATATACTTACGGTCATTCGGAACGGGTATCATTTTACAGTTTGCTCATTGCTGAAAGTTTAAAGCTTATGGCGGCGGAGAAGGAAGAAATTCAGCTTGCCGCCTATCTACATGATATAGGCAAGCTGGGGATAAATAGCAGCACAATACTTAAGAAAAAACGGCTTAACTCCAGGGATTGGGAGATTATTAAGCAGCATCCGGAAAAGGGAGTAGATTTAATCAAGCCCTTAAACAATATTGAAAATATAAAAGCCTATATCCTGCACCACCACGAACGATTTGCAGGTAATGGTTATCCTTATGGTTTGGCGGGGGAATCCATCCCCTTAGGGGGCAGGATTATCGCCATTGCCGATTCATACGATGCAATAACCTCTGACAGGCCCTATCGTAATAAAACCATGACGCACGTCGAAGCCCAACAGGAGCTCAAGCGGTGTGCCGGAACTCAATTTGATCCGCTTTTGGTAGAGGTGTTTTTAAAAACCTTAAAAAAAAATGACGGTCTGAATCATAGTGAAATAGCAGGAGTAACAAAAAAGACAAACTAGGAGTCTGTCGGACTTTAGCAGCAGAATATGGTATAATGGTCGGAAATAAATCTTTGCCATGAAGGGGCCAAAAGATGAGTGTTAAATTTATACTGACCGACCGGGAGACGCCTTATTTGTTACCGCCGTCACTT
>JAJRUU010000179.1 GCA_024277605.1 bacterium | reverse complement strand
TTCAGTAATCCCCGTAATGTGGGTGAGATCGAGGATGCCAGCGGCGTGGGTGAGGTTGGCAATCCCACCTGCGGGGATGTAATGAAGCTGTATGTCAAAATCGAAGACAACATAATAGTGGATGTGAAATTTAAAACATTTGGCTGTGGGGCGGCGATTGCCACCAGTTCCATGGTCACCGAAATGGTGAAGGGTAAAACCATTGATGAGGCGCTTACCGTATCCAATAAGATGGTGGCTGAAGCCCTCGATGGATTGCCCCCAGCCAAGATGCACTGTTCGGTGTTGGCTGAAGAAGCGCTGAAAAAGGCAATTGACGATTACAGGTCTACACAAGGCTAATCTGTAGTTTATACAATTATTGGATAGCATGTCAGACGCTAAAGATAAGGTTATTAGGGAAGCGGTGGGGGTACTGCTGTTGGCGTTTACCGGCTTGCTGGTTATCAGCCTGGCTACCTATACTCCTGTCGACAGCTGGAATACCGAAGCGGCAAAAATCGCAAATTATGCCGGTCTGATAGGGGCCTTTATCGCTAAATGGCTTTTTGTTGTCTTAGGCATAACCGCCTATCTTGTCCCGCTTTTCTGTCTGGCCTTTGCCATCGGTGGTTTTCGCCACAGCCGGCCAGCCTTTAGCTGGTTTAGATTATCCGGCGGGGTATTGTTTGTGATTGCCTGCGCCAGCATGTCTGCTGTATGTTTTGATGCACCCCTTACAATTGGCGATATCGAATTTTCCGCTCCCGGGGGATGGATCGGGAATCTCATTAGTCATGATGTGTTGTTGCCGTATTTAAACACTGGGGGAAGCTATTTAATAATTATTACCCTGCTGATTATATCATTGATGTTGGCCACCGATCTTTCCTGGTCAAAGTTTTATGCTTTCTTAGAAAAGCTGGGGTCATATTTATTAGCGCTAAAAAATGCAGCGTATAAACCGTCTGGTATTGAATCAAAAAAAAGACCAAGGCTGAAGGGTCACACTCCCCGCGCATCGTCACCAATCACAAAAATCAGCAAAGCGCTAAACCCGAAATGAATCCCCTGACAAATCACACTGCCCAAGCGGATGCTTATCAATACCCGCCTCTATCATTACTATCCGAAGCCAAAGCCTCGAATCAAGATGAGGTAATGCAGGATTTACTGGAAAACTCAGAAATATTGATAACCAAGTTAAAGGATTTCGGGGTGGATGGCAGGATAGTCCAGGTTAACCCCGGCCCGGTTGTTACCCGATATGAATTTGAACCCGCCCCGGGGATTAAAATTAACAAGGTAACCAATCTGGCTGATGATCTGGCGCTTGCCATGCGGGCCAGAGCGGTGAGAGTAGTGGCGCCAATCCCGGGCAAGGCGGTGGTTGGAATCGAAATACCCAATAAAAAACGCGAGACGATCTGTCTTTCAGAAATTTTAGGCTCAGACAAATTCCAGGGGGCGGCCTCCAACTTGACCCTGGCGCTGGGTAAGGATATATCGGGCAATACCTATATAACAGATCTGGCCAAGATGCCGCATCTGCTGATCGCCGGAGCTACCGGTTCAGGTAAGAGTGTAACCTTAAACAGCATTATTTGCAGCCTGCTGTATAAAGCTTCGCATAAGGATGTTCGCCTGGTCATGCTGGATCCTAAGATGTTGGAGCTTGGGGTATACAATGGAATTCCACATCTTTTGACCCCGGTGGTTACCGACGCCCAAAAAGCCGCTCAGGTACTGAAGTGGGCTACCGATACCATGGAAGAGCGCTACCATCTGCTGGCTGAATATGGGGTGCGCAATATCGATCAATATAACCAGCTACTGGCAAAACCGAGCGCTGCTCTGGCCGCTTTTACCCCCGATACAGCGGAGCCGCCCACTCATTTGCCTTATATTGTGATCATAATTGACGAATTTGCCGATTTGATGATGGTGGCTCCCCGTGAAGTAGAAACATTGATAACCCGCTTAGCCCAGATGTCGCGGGCAGTGGGAATTCATTTAATAATTGCTACCCAGCGCCCATCAGTTGATGTTATCACCGGCCTGATTAAGGCCAATTTCCCATCGCGGATATCTTTTCGGGTTTCCTCGAAGGTGGATTCACGCACTATTATCGATACCATTGGGGCGGAAAAACTGTTGGGCATGGGGGATATGTTGTTTTTGCCTCCCGGCACCTCCGATTTAGTGAGGATTCACGGCACACTGGTAACCGAGAAAGAAGTAAATAATATCGTAAAGTTCTTGAAAAATAAAGCCGACCCCCAGTACGACGACTCGTTGCTTAAGTCCCAGGAAAAAACCGTATCTCAGGCAGACGAGGATGATGAATATGATGAGATGTACGATAAGGCGGTCGAGTTTGTAATGCAAAAGGGGGAGGCCTCGATTTCCTTGATTCAACGGCGGTTCCGGGTGGGTTATAACCGCTCCGCCCGCATGGTGGAAGTTATGGAGCGGGATGGTCTGGTAGGCCCGGCGACAGGGGGTAAGCCCCGAAAACTTTTGGTGGGTAAAGAATTATGAAGCTAAAACTTTTTTTCTTAATGTCGCTGGTATTTTTTACCACCTCGGTGCAGGCTGAGCTCACCCTGGAGGCGGTGGTAGAACAGATTCAGCAAAAGTATAACGCCACCGATACTTTAGAGGTAAATTTTACCCAGACAGCCTATAATAAGGCCCTGAACCAGACGCAAAGCGCTCAAGGAATGCTGTATATAAAAAAACCGGGCATGATGCGCTGGGATTATATTACTCCGGAGGAGCAGTCATTTATCATTAACGACAAGACCTTCTGGTGGTATACTCCGCAGAATAGGCAGGTGGTGAAAAAGGAGTCTCAGTCCGCTTTTGATTCCAACCTGCCGCTGGCATTTATAAGCGGCATAGGACGCCTGTCGCAGGATTTCAACATTAAGTTCGCCGCGGAGCAGTACCAACAAGACATGTATGTGCTTGATATGCTACCTAAAAAACCACAGGTGAACATCAACAGGATGTTGTTTAAAGTAGATAAAAAGCAATTTGATATTCAAGAAGTAATCATGTACGATTTTTATGAAAATGTCACCACTATAAAATTTGCTAAACATAGTATAAACAAGCCTATAGACACAGAACGCTTCCACTTTGAGGTGCCGCCGGGGGTTCGAATAGTTGAATAAGCTAAATGGCATGCGCCGCTGGATTAAAATTGCAGTTGTCTGGTTAGGCATCATGATTATAGGCGGAGCGAATGCTGCCCTGGCTATCGATGCCAAGCTGGCACAGTTAAATCTTAATACGTCAAATGCATATCTGGTGTTATCCGCCACTTTAGAGTTACCATTCGACGGGAAACTGGAGGAGACCATTCACAGCGGAATCGATACCACGTTTGTGTTCAGGATTGAACTGCTAAGGGAGCGTTTCTGGTGGTTTGACGAGGAAATACTGGCCCAGGAAGTCATCCATACGGTAATATACGATACGCTGAGCAAGCAGTATACACTGCGTGTCAGCGATAAGTACAATGAGCAGGCTTTAGTTACCAGCAATTTTGATGAGATGAAAACCTTGATGACCGGCTTGGTGGACATCAAGGTAATTCCCTTTAAGCATATTAAGCCCCAAGAGAATTACTATATCAGGGTGATGTCCGAGATGGAGGCCCTGCAAATGCCGTTTCCCCTGGAATACATCCCCTTTATAGCATCTTTACAAGAGTTTGAAACCCCGTGGGCTATTGCTCCACTTACCACTATTCAGCATAAAGACTGATCATGCATGAGGAGCTGCTCAGGAAAAGAAAACGCAAATGGCTGATTGCTGTTGGGGTCTTGCTGCTGATTGTGGTGCTTACCGCTATCGAGACACTGGTACATGAACTGCGCACTCCCTCCAATATAACCGACAACCTGCGGGTCTTCACCTTACTCAATTTCAACATTATTGTAGTTATGGGGCTGCTGCTGCTGGTATTTCGGCAGCTCATCAAACTCTACTTGGAGCGAAAGCAGAATGTATTGGGCAGCAAATTCAAGGCTAAACTCGTATTTGCCTTTGTCGGATTGTCGTTAGTCCCTACCATCCTATTATTCCTCGTAAGTAACAACCTCATCAGTAACACCATCGACAGCTGGTTTAATACTCAAAATGAAGAGTCCTTAAAAAATGCGCTGGTGGTCGCTCAAACATACTACGAAAGCACCCTGGGTAAGGCTTTTCGGGCGGCCAATGAAATCAGCCAGTTTATCACCCACCATAGCCTGATGGACACCGAAAACGCACAACCGTTACAAGACTTTATTAGTGCGAAGCAACTCGAGGCTAACCTCGGTGCGATAAAGTTAATTACTACCTGGGGAGAGGAACTCCTTAATATGACCAACCCCCGTATTCCCACCAGCCGCTTCATAGCCTCCACCAGCGAACTAGTCCAGCGGGGTCTCAAGGGTGAAGAATTTTCCATCATCAGAAGCGTGGAAGATAATGATTTAATCGATGGGGTTGTGCCTATTTTCTCAAAATGGGTGAGAAGCGATGTGGTGGGCGTCTTATTGTTTAATTATTACGAACCCCACAGTCTGATGAAGGAGATAAACGATATTCGGATGGATTATGCGGAATATAAGCAGCGCAAGGTCTATACAACCCCGCTAAAGTCCATCTATACCACTATCGGCTTAGTGGCCACCCTGATTATAATCTTCTCCGCAATCTGGATCGGTTTTCAAATCGCCCGTGGCATAACCGTGCCTTTTCAAAAGTTGGCTGAAGGCACCCGGGCGGTAGCAGCCGGGGATCTGGATTATAAGGTGGAAGTTAAGGCCGACGATGAGATCATGATTCTGGTGGATTCATTTAATCAAATGACCGCCTATCTGCGACACAATAAGGTGGAGCTGGAAAAGGTTAACCTCAACCTGAAAGAGGCCAATCTGGAACTGGAGCAACACACAAATTATATTGAAACGGTAATCCAGAACATAGC
Source organism: bacterium (assembly GCA_024277605.1). Classification (GTDB taxonomy): domain Bacteria; phylum SZUA-182; class SZUA-182; order SZUA-191; family JAJRXT01; genus JAJRUS01. The sequence continues at coordinate 7,346 of JAJRUU010000179.1, read as the reverse complement.
TACCGGCGTGGTTTCTATCGATAATCAGGGCCGCATCAGCACGCTGAATAAAGCGGCCATCAAAATGCTGAAGCTCAATCCCCAACAAGCCAGGGGATGCCATTTTGAGGAGGTTTTTGGCGCCCCGGCTTTAGAGGAAATAAAGAACCTGATAAATGGGTTACAAAAGAGCGACCTGGAAGTATATCGCCGTGAAGTGCACTTAAAACGCCAGATGTCTGTGCGCACCTTACTGGCCTGGGCTACCATATTAAGAGACAATAACCAAAATTACCTGGGCATCGTGCTGGTGCTGGATGATTTAACACAACTCATTAAGGCGCAGAAAGTAGCGGCCTGGCAAGAGGTGGCTCGCCGGATGGCTCATGAAATCAAGAATCCGCTTACCCCAATTCAGCTGTGTTCCCAGCGCTTGCGTCGCAAGCTGAAACATAAAACCACGGAAGACGCTCAATTAGTGGATGAATGTACCACTACCATTATCAGGGAAGTAGACGGCTTGAAGACCCTGGTGGATGAATTTTCCCGCTTTGCGCGCATGCCGACTGCCAATCTCCAGCCACAAGATTTGGATAAGGTTATTACCGACACTATCTCGCTCTACACCGGTTTGCCCGAGGGGGCTAAGATACTTACCCATCTTGAACCCAAGCTGCCCCCCATTAATCTGGATACCGAACAAATGAGAAGGGCTTTGGTTAATTTAATTGATAATGCGCTGCATGCCTCAAGCGGTAAACCGGAGATCAGCATCAGCACCAAATATGAACCGGCGTTACAGATTGTCAGGCTTGAGGTAGCCGATCAGGGTACCGGCATTTCGGATGATGACAAAGAAAGGTTGTTTTTACCATATTTTTCTACTAAAAGGAGCGGTACCGGTTTAGGACTGACTATAGTCCACCGTATCATTACCGATCATCACGGGTATATCAGACTGGAAGATAACCAACCCAAAGGGGCTAAACTTATTATAGAATTACCGGTAGAAGCGTAAAAAATAGTAAAAATCCAGGGGAGTTATAGAATAAAATAAGTTAGGTTTATAATAAATTAACAAAAATGGAAGTAGATATGTTAATATTACCAAGCGAGAGGGGGTATTGGTTTTCCTTTGGTTGTTTTTAACCCAAAAAATTCGGGTATTGTTATGTGCGAATCGACATTTACTTGAAAACTATAAATTTATCAGCTTCCTGTTCCTGCCCCCTTGGGCAAACAAAGTTTTATTGGACGTTGGCTCATAAACATTATCTCACAATGGGTATGGCAAACCCAGTCTGAATTTATGAATAGATCGGGTTAAGAAATGATGTTCAGCCGAATTGGTGGCTGTGGAGGTAAACATAATGGATGACCGGATTGCGGTCAATCCGCATATCTGCCATGGACAGCCATGCATCAGAGGAACCAGGGTCATGGTGTATCTAACCATTGAGCTTTTAGAAGCTGGGTTGATGCCGGTCGACATTGTAAGGGACTACTATCCTCATATTACTTCGGAGGATGTCAAGGCATGCCTGCATTATGTGGCTGATTTAATTAAAAATCATAATGATAGGAATTAATTAGCCACAGATAAACGCAGATGCACTCAGATATGTCTGTGTTAATCGGTGTTTATCTGTGGCAAAAAAGGCTTTTGTTCTAAATTAAGAGCAAGGGAGTTAAGCTTGAAAATCTTAGTCATCGGTAGTGGCGGACGTGAGCATGCTTTGGTGTGGAAGATAAGCATGAGTCCTCTGGTATCAAAAATATATTGTTTGCCGGGGAGTGCCGGTATTGCTGAAATAGCCGAGTGTGTGCATCTTGATCCGCTTGAAATAACCCAGGTAGCCGATTGGGCGGCTAAGCATCAGATAGACTTAACCGTGGTGGGGCCTGAATTACCGCTGACCCTCGGTATTGTGGATGAGTTTCAGGTGCGAGGGCTCCCCATTTTTGGGGCTACTAAGAAAGCGGCTCAGATTGAAGGCAGCAAGGTCTTTTGTAAGGAGTTGCTGCATAAATATAATATTCCAACCGCTGATTACCGCATTTTTTCTGCGCCGCAAGCGGCTTTAAATTATGTAAGGCGGCTGTCTAAAGCGGTAGTAATTAAGGCTGACGGCTTAGCTGCGGGCAAGGGGGTTATTGTATGTAAAGATACGGCGTCAGCTGAGGGCGCTATTGCCTTAATTATGGAAGATCAGGCCTTTGGGGCGGCTGGTGAGCGGATAATAATCGAGGATTGCCTGGTGGGTGATGAGGCCTCGTTTTTGGTATTCACAGACGGAGAAACGGTGCTGCCAATGGTTTCAGCCCAGGATCATAAGACTGTATATGACGGTGATCAGGGGCCTAATACCGGTGGCATGGGGGCTTATTCACCAACCCCACTGGTTACTCCGCAATTGACTGAAAAGATTATGCAAGAGGTTATGCTCCCCGCGGTAGAGGGGATGGCTCAGGAAGGCTGCCCCTATAGAGGGGTGCTGTATGCCGGTTTAATGATAGTCGACGGTGAACTTTATGTGCTGGAATTCAATGCCCGTTTTGGTGATCCTGAGACGCAGGCTATCCTGCCCTTAATGGATAGCGATATAGTCCCTGTCATGCAGGCGGTGGTAGATGAGAGGCTGGCCGAGGTAGATATCAAATGGAAGCCGGGAGCGGCCGTGTGTGTGGCGCTGACTTCAGGCGGCTATCCGGGCAGCTATCAAAAGGGCCAAATTATTCAAGGTCTAAATAAGCTCCAATCCATGGGAGATATACTGCTGTTTCATGCAGGAACCAATTATAAAAATGGCTCCTGGCTTACTAATGGTGGCCGGGTATTAGGCGTGGTTGGGTATGGTTTAGACATTCCGGCTGCCATCAAGCGCGCATACGAGGGGGTGAGTAACGTAAACTTTGAGCACATGCATTGTCGGACAGATATTGGCAAGAAGGCCTTTAACTATCTTGCTTAACCCGAAAAATTCGGGTCTTGTTATGGGCGAATCGACGTTTAGCCCGAAAATTATAAATTTATCAGCTTCCTGATCAACCGCCTCGGACAAACAAAGCCTTATTGGACGTTGGCTCATAAGCCTTATCTCACGGGTGGTCTGGCAAACCCAGGCTGAATTTATGAATAGATCGGGTTAAAGTAATCCATGTTGATTAACATTATTACAAGAGAGGGGTGAAGGAACACTATGATAATTAGTATCATCAACCAAAAAGGAGGCACCGGCAAAACGACTACCAGCATTAATCTGTCTTCCGGCCTGAGCCAACAGGGAAAAAGGACATTGGTGATTGATATCGATCCCCAGGCAAACGCCACCACCGGTTTAAACCATGAAGTAAACCAGGGGCATCTTTCTATAAAAGATATCCTGGAAAACGGTATCGATCCGAAAGATGCGGTTACCGATACCTATCGTGATGGATTGAAGTTGATTCCCTCCAGTATCAAGCTGTCAGTTACGGCGGAACAACTCTACAGCAAGGTATTCAGGGAAGCGCTGCTCAGCAGAGCGTTAAAACCCCTTAGTAAAGAATATGAATATATAATTATCGATTGTCCGCCAAACTTGGGAGTGCTTACTGTAAACGCCATCTATGCCTCTGATTTTATCATCATTCCTTGTGAAACGTCGCGCTCTTCGCTGGATGGTATAAAGGATCTCTTAAATGTCATCACCCTGATTAAGGGAAAAACCTTCAAAAATTACCGTTTATTACTCACCCTGCTGGATGCTAGAAATAAACTTACCAATGAAATAGTAATGGATGAACTGGCTCCGTTTCAAGAAAAGCTTTTTAGCACAATTATATCCAGGAACGAAGCTCTTAATCAATCACAATTTGCCAGAGAAGACATCTTTACGTTTGATCCCAAGAGCAGAGGGGCTCAAGATTATCAGAACCTAACCATGGAGTTACTGCAACATGAGTGCTAAAAAGGATCGCATGCGGCGGGGCTCCAAGTTGAGTCAAGCGCCTACAGAAAACGCAGTATGCCTGGAGGAGCAGGAATTTAAGCAAACCTTTAGTAAACGGGACAGGGCGATAAAAGGATTCATTATCAACCTGTTTTATCCGGCGCTACTTGCGGTTGCCCTTTATAACCTGGTTACCTATCTCATTCATGATGCAAGCCTGCTGTTTCAGTTTCAGAGTCTGATGTCGATTTTAGTAATCAGTCATCTTTGTCTGAACTATATGTTTCTCTATAGAAATTCCAGCTACTATAATGTACATGGGGCTGCGGGTTGGGGCTGGCTTTTGTTTGCTGCCGATTTGGGCGTGATTTTTTTATTTGCCCATCTTTCGTTTTCCCTGGTAACGCAAAATGCTCTTGCAGATACCGCGCTTTCTGCGGTGTTTGCTATGAGTTTCGTCAAGATTTATGCATTACTTTTGGCCTGGGAGGTCATTCGGGATGAGATTCGGCAGGTCAGCAATCCTAATCGGGAAAATCAGCTAAAACGTTTACTTAAAAATCCATACCTGCGGCACATGCTGATTGGCGGTATTCTGTTTTATTTGGTACAAACCAGTGAGGGCTTATTGGCGTTGGTATTTATCATATTCTTACTACATTACTTGTTTTTGGTTATGCTTGACCTGAAGCAAAAATTAGTTATGCCCTAATCAATTACCCTTTGTGCCGATTTTATCCCTGGGCTGTTTAGGCATGTTGTTCTTAGTCTGTATTCTTATCCAAATAGATGCGGCAGTAATTGTAGTAGTTACTCTGCACCTGTTTTACATAATTTCGTGTCTCTGGATAGGGGATATTTTCTATAAATGTAGCAATATCATCTGACTTATACTTCTTCCACCACTTATTTGCCGCTTTTTCTCCCGCATTATACGCTGACAGGGTCAACACAAGGTTACCTTTATATTTGTTGAGCAACTGATTCACATAGTATGTGCCCAGGGCTAAGTTTGTTTCGGGCTTATATAGCATATCCGGGGCGAATTCGGCAAGTTGCAGCTTCTGCGCCATTGCCTGGCCGGTAGCCGGTATTACTTGCATTAAGCCCATGGCGTTGGCCATGGAAAGGGCTTCCGGGTCAAACACGCTCTCTTGTCTAATCAATCCCATTATCAAATAGGGGTTTATGTCCCTGGCTTCAGCCTGCCTTTTAATAAGCGGCCAATAGTTTAGTGGATAACATATTTTCCAAACCGCCGGGGGAATTGAGAGTTGTTCTTCTCTGGTATAATCCACCACTCGTTGAATTATGCGGATGGGCTTTGAATAATTCCCCAACAGATGATAGAGTTGGCTTAACTTATACCAAAACTCCGGGGGTGGTTTAGCCGGATAGCTTATTTCGTCCAACTCTAAAACCGCAGGCTTAAGCATCAACAGTGCGGCAAACTCCCTTACCCGTTGCAAGTGGAATTTATCAGCCTCAGATAAGAGTCGGCCGATCATAAATGGATCGCCGGTCAGCAAAAGTGTTTTTGGCGAAGCCGGAGTTGGAAACTCGATCTGTCCTACCGCCTCATTTGCCTTAAGACTTTGTAACCGCTGGTCAGCCAATTGGGCATAATAGGTATGCTCAACCTCTTCTATTAAGGAAGTATATAGCCGGACGGCTGCTTGCCAGGCGCCTAATGCCTCTTGGCAACGCCCCTGCCAGTATTGCGCGCTATAGTATAAGTTGTCGTTATTGTTTACCTGGGCAAAGAAGTTACCGGCGCCGGCGTATTCTTTCAAATAATAGTAATGCATCCACCCCAGTCTCCAGCGAGCTACATTGACTAAAGGGGAGAGAGGAAATTTGGCAATCAATTGTTGATAGCTGGAAATGGCCTCTGGATATGCTTTGTTTTCTTCATGAATTCGGGCCAGGATATACCAGGCATTGTCTTGCCAGCGCCCGGCGGTAGAACTTTTCAGGATACGATTTAAATAGTCTTTGGCTGGTTTGTCCTGTCCCCGGTTCCAATATAAGCGGGCCAGCTTATATTGGGCTTCAGCCACCAGTTTATGGCGGGGGAAAAGTTGAATCAATTTTTTAAACAGACCGATGGCCTTGGTCTGTTTCTGTAGTCCCATATAGCATCGGGCCTGCCTGATATATGAGCCTGGCGCCATTTGGCTGGCAGGAAACTGCTGTCTGAATTGTTCTAATTCTGCTATTGCAGTTGCATATTCAGCTTCGCGGATTAATACCTTAATTCTTTTCCATTGATCTTGCTCAGTGGGAGCGCTGTAAGGAATAGCGAGTTTCTGACTCATTAATATCTTGCTCTTTAAAGCGGTACCGGCTTGAGTAGAAGCGGGATGCTTAAGCCATATTTGATGATAAGCGGTGATGGCCCGGGGGAAATCAGCCTGTTGTTCATAACAGCGGGCCAGCATGTGGTACATTACCGGCCGCAGCTCTTTATCCCCCCACCCTTTATCCAATAATTGCCGGTAAAGCGGTGCCGCCTGAGCAAATTCCCCTTGCATAAAGTAGTTATCCGCCAAGCCCATAGTTGCTTCTGGAATGAGGCGGCTATGGGGAAATTGTGAGATTAACTTCTGCCAGTAATTAATGGCTGCTGAAGGTTGACCAAGCGCTGCTTCAGTCTGGGCCAGATAATGATATATGTAATCTTCCAGTTCAGCATAATGACCCACAATTTCCAGCCAGCGAGCGCGCGCCAGTGGGAAATCTCCCTGCTTGAAACTGGCGAGGGCTTGCTTAAATAAATTCCTTTTTAGCCTCGTAGCTGGATCAGGGGATTTTTGAAGTGTTTTCTCGGGAAACAAGACAAAAGTCTTATCAGCATCCCGGCTGACGGAATTCTGACAACCAGGCGAGATCTGTGCCAAGGGGGTGAAACTACAGCTGACCCCAAAAAACAGGCAGATCAAAACAATTTTTTTAGCGCTAAGAAAGCTTTTAGCATATATTGCATCTAGGGGACTCTGGGGTTATTTGACAAACTATAATCAAGATAATAAAATAAGTAAATTATTTCAAGTAGTTTTTCAGCAGGCAAGGCCCGCCTTTCAGCTTAAGGCCCTAACCCGATCTATTCATAAGTTTATATATGATTTGCCAGACCAGGCATGGCCTGGACTTATTATCAAAAAGAGTCTAAAGCCAACGTCCATGATAACTTTGTTTGCCTGAAAATTATTGTGTGGAAGCTGACAAAGTTAATATTATCAGGCAGATGTGATTTTGCTGTTAATAAGGCCCGAATTATTCGGGCTAAAAACTTACTAGGAGTCTGTCGGACTTTAGCAGCAGAATATGGTATAATGGTCGGAAATAAATCTTTGCCATGAAGGGGCCAAAAGATGAGTGTTAAATTTATACTGACCGACCGGGAGACGCCTTATTTGTTACCGCCGTCACTTC
>JAJRUU010000178.1 GCA_024277605.1 bacterium | reverse complement strand
CCTTTCCACTCTAAGGTGGATAGATCATGGCATAAATCCCAGAGCAAATTGAAATCGAAAAAGTCTTTTTTGGGGTCAATCATCCTGATATACCTAATGTTTTTGTACCATTAAAATTTTTTTACCGGACAGTAGTGACATGAAGAAGGTTATCATATGTCACTTATAGACAACATAGTACAGCTAGATGAATATCGCTGGGAAGTGTCCCGGAATTATAAAGACAGCATGCGGGTTCCCGGACGGATATATGCCGATGAGCGGCTGATGAGGCGCATTATTCAGGATCAATCCCTGGAGCAAGTGGTAAATGCTGCTTCCCTGCCCGGTATTCAAAAAGCTTCCCTGGCTATGCCCGATATTCATTACGGCTATGGTTTGCCGATTGGCGGTGTGGTAGCCACTAACGTAGATGGCGGAATAATCTCTCCTGGGGCTACCGGGTACGATATAAACTGTGGCGTAAGGTTAGCGCGCACCAATATTATGCGTAAAGATATTGAGCTGGGTTTACTGAAAATATTGGTGGATGCCCTGTATCAAAACATTCCGGCCGGGGTGGGTTCTGAGGGCAGAATCAGTCTTTCAGCTGCCCAGCACAGAGATGTGCTGCATAAAGGCGCCGCCTGGACTGTACAACAGGGCTATGGCACTCAAGAGGATTTGGCATGTACTGAGGCCGGCGGTTGCTTAGCCGGGGCTGATCCTGATGCGGTAAGTCAGAAGGCTTATGAGCGGGGAAGGCGGCAGTTGGGCAGTCTCGGTTCGGGGAACCATTTCGTAGAAATTCAGTATGTTGAACAGATATATAATGAGCCGGTCGCCAAAAAGTTCGGTCTGTTTGCCGATCAGATTACGCTGATGATCCACTCCGGTTCACGCGGCTTGGGCCATCAGGTATGCACCGATTATTTGACGCTCATGGATAAAGCAGTTTCTAAATACAAAATAACTCTTCCGGATCGGCAGTTGGCTTGTGCCCCGTTTGATTCACCTGAGGGGCAACAATACCTTAAAGCTATGCGGGCTGCGGCAAATTATGCCTGGGCCAATCGACAGCTGTTGATGCACCGGGCTAAAGAAGTATTAGAAAGAGTATTAAGGCTATCGCCAAAAGATCTAGGCTTCTCACAAGTATACGACCTGGCGCATAACATTATAAAGCTGGAAGAGCATGTTGTGGAAGGCAAGAAGATAAAACTGGCCGTGCACCGCAAAGGGGCTACTCGCGCTTATCCGGCGGGGCATTCCGAAGTGCCCGCTATTTACCGGCAGGTGGGGCAGCCGGTGCTTATCCCAGGCGATATGGGACGCTGTTCATATGTGTTGGTGGGCACACCCCGGGCGCTGGAGGAGACTTTCGCCAGCACCTGTCATGGAGCCGGTAGAAACTTAAGCCGTCATGCAGCTATGCGGGCGGCTAAGGGCAGAGCTATACATCGGGAATTAGAGGATCAGGGGATTATCGTAAGGTCTTCCGGCCATAAAACATTAAAGGAAGAAATGCCGGAGGCCTACAAAGATGTCTCCCAGGTAGTGGATGTAGTGCATGGAGCGGGTATTTCTCTAAAAGTAGCCAAATTGCGCCCGCTGGGGGTAATTAAGGGGTAGTGTCAGGGGACAGGGTACCCTCTTATATCATTTTCTCTTTGAAATGGCACAGACACTTACTGGTAGCCGCAAGCTTCAGCTTGCGTACCAAGCGCAGGCTAAAGCCTGCGACTACCATATTTGTGCAGTTACAACAAGGAAGGTATATTAGACGCTAAGCTGGCGCCCCAGCAGGATCAATTTTATTATTTGCGGGTTAGCATCCACTATATAATGCGGTAAATTATCCAGCGAAGTTTCCTCCGGCAGGCTAATTACTACCAGATCAGCCCGCTTGCCCACCGCAAGCGAGCCAAGCCGATGTTCCAGACCAAGCGCCCGAGCGCCATTTATGGTAGCCATTTGTATGATTGCCTCTGGACTGATTTGTGGGTATGCCTGCTGAGCAAGGCGCATCTCCTGGAACATGTCCAGCGATTTATTACTGGCCAGACTGTCAGTTGCCAAAGAAAGATTGACTCCAGTTGCAAGCAGGTCTAACACATGAGAGTTGTGGCGGCCAAACCACTTATTACTCCCCGGACAGATAACCGCATTTACTTTGGCCTGAGCTAAGGTCTGTATGTCTTCGGGAGTTACCTGGTTTAAGTGCACCGCCAGCATACCATCTTGCAAAACCCCCAATTGTTTTAAGTACGCTGCTGGAGAGATTCCCGGCGTACGCCATTTAGCTTCCCATACCCCCCGCTGTTCCAGAAAATTACGGAATGGCCCGCCAGCGGACTCTAAAAACTCCACTTCCGCTTGGGTTTCAGCCAGATGAGTAGCTACCGGATGTTTAGTGCCCGCCAATTGTATGATTTGCTGGTAAAGGGCCGGAGATGTGCTGTATGGGGCATGAGGAGATAATCCGGGCAGTATGTCAGGGTGTTCAGGGAAAGCCTCGAGCAGCTTTTTTAACTTAAGTATGGCAGGGGTGACCTGATTCTCCTGGAATCCTAAAACTTCTAAGAATACTACCCCGGCAAGTCCCGCATTCAGCAATATCTTGGCCGACAGGCCGTCGTGCGAAATATCACCCACGCAGGTTATACCATGCGCCAGGCATTCTTTAATGCCCCGCAGCACGGATCTACGGTTTCCCAACGCCCCCCACTGGTTACGAAGCTGAATAACCTGTGTTATCCAGTCGCAAAAGGTCCCCTTGGGGACGATTTTTCCGGCTAAGTTCGAAAGCTCCAGGTGGGTGTGGGGATTTACCAGCCCGGGAATGATTGCGGCCCGATCAAATGAAGTGACCTTTTCATCTGGATATCGCAAATGCAGCGCTGCTTGTGTGCCCACATCGACAATAAGCCCTTCACGTACCAGAATCGCCCCGTTAGAAATGGGGGACTTAGTTACCGGCAAAATATACGCAGCTCGATAAAGCATAAATACTCCTCTTCGTGAAAAAGACAAAGTCTTGGGGGACAAAGTCCCCTTTAATTAAAGCAGGCCTTGCCTGCCAAAAAGGTTGCCTCAAGGTTTTGGCTTTTCACGAAGAGGAGTATTTATGCTTTAATCCAGTCATGCCAGTCTTCGCCGATATCTCCGCGACGTTTGTATCGAAGCATAGCATCCTTACAGGGGCAGTCCCTGCTTATAGAGGAGAGTTTTGTTAGCGCTTGGGGCAGCAGGCGGCCCATACCTGCAACTGCTCTCTGTACCGCTTGCTCGTCATTTTTTGCCAGAGTGCCTTCAAAAAGCACCCCTTTTTCATACGGCAGGCAGCGGGTACCCTCAGCGTAGTTAGTGATATAGGCCAGCGGGGCATAGCACATCTCCAACTCCCGGGCTAAAAAAACTTCCGGTATAATAGTCATACCAACCATATCAGCGCCCAGTATTTTAAGCATGCGTATTTCAGCCGGTGTTTCTAACCGCGGGCCTTCGGTACAGGCGTAAGTACCGCTGGTGTGGTGCGTAATTCCCTCAGTTGTGAGTACATCCGTGAGTGTTTGGCGCACCTGGGGGCAGAATACCGGATTTTGACGGATAAATCCCAGCCCCTGGCCGTCATAAAATGTGTTGGGACGGTTCCTGGTAAAATCCAGGAGATCATCGGGGATAACATATTCACCGGGTTTATAAGTTGGATTAATGCCCCCGGGACCACTCCAGGTTAAGATGCGCTCAATACCGACTTCCTTTAGCGCCCAGATATTGGCCCGGTATTTTACGTCAGGGGCGGTGATGCGATACCCTTTTTCACCATGCCGGGAGATAAAGGCGATCGGTAGGTGTTCGTTTAATAGATAGAAATGGATGGGGGCGGACTCACCAAAGGGGGTGGATATGCTTTTAGATTCCAGCTCCTTACCCCAGCAGCGGCGATCAATATCATAAGCGCCACTACCGCCGATAAGGGCTAATTTGAAGTCCATGCCTGACTTATCCCAAGGTTGTTGGTCGGTTGATGGTCATTTGAGGAATCATCGGCTGTAGCTCTTTGTCGGCAGCTGAACAGCGGGCGGGGTTGGGCGCAAAACCCTGTATCTTCTATCAAGCGCACCAACTCTTTAATATTACTCTTATGCTCTATGCCGGTAGCCCGCACCACATTTTCCTCAAGCATAACCTCGCCGATATCATTCGCTCCGAACTTAAGCGCCAGCTGGGCAATCTTTAGCCCCTGGGTAACTATTGAGGCCTGAATTATGGAGAAATTATCCAGCATAATGCGGGAGACAGCCAGGGTGCGCAGATAATCTGTAGCGCTGGTGGCCTCTCCGCCTAAAGCCGTGTTTCCGGGTTGATAACTCCAGGGAATAAAGGCGCTGAAGCCAGCGGTTTCATCCTGCAAACTGCGCAGTAGATCAAGATGAGTAATGCGGTCTTTAAGAGACTCAATATGCCCGAACATCATGGTGGCGCTGGCAAGCAGTCCCAATTCATGGGCACAGGCCATGACGGAAAGCCATTCATCGGCCTGGCATTTGTGAGGGCTCAGGCTCAAGCGTACTTTCGGGGTTAGTATCTCGGCCCCGCCGCCGGGCATGGAATCAAGTCCTGATTCAATCAGTCTGCTTAAAATCTCCTTAATACTCAGGCCGGAAAGCGCTGATAAATGAATAATCTCAGGTGGAGACAGCGCATGTATATGCACATCTGCATTGTGTTTTAAGTATTTGAATAAATGGCAGAAATAATCTATATCTAAATCTGGATGAAGGCCGCCTTGCAATAGAATATGGCGTCCGCCCTGGACGAAAACCTGGCTGACCTTTTCTAATATCTCAGCATCAGTAAGTACATAACCCTCAGGATGATCCGGGGGCCGAAAGAAGGCGCAGAAGCGGCAGCCGGAAACACAGACATTGGTATAATTAATGTTTCTGGTAACGTGATAACTGATAACCCGCTTGGGGTTTTTGCGCAGCATCAATTCGCAGGCCGCATAGCCCAACGACAGCAGATCTCCCTGGGTAAGCAGAATTTCGCCCTCTTCAGGTGTTATGCGACGGCCTTCCAGTGCCCGGCAAAGGATAGGGTAGGTGGGGTGGTCAAGTGTTAGTGGTAAAATCTGAGTTGCACCTCCCCTGTAATCAGGTCCGCTAAGTGAGCCATTTTATAAAAGCGTTTAAGGGCTTGCAATTGTTCTCCCTGAAGCCCGTATTGAATACAATTTTGCAGATAATCCAGGCAGACTTCCACACTGATACCGAGATTTGCCGCCTCGGCCTCGGCGATTCCGGGAATTTGGGCCATCCCGCGAGATTTGGCCTTAAGTAAAGTGTCTACCGCATCCTGGGCATCGACTCCCTTTCGTACTACAAACAGCGCAAAGACAAACCCCATGCCGGTATACTTTTGCCATAAGGCCCCCAGATCAATGCAATGATAACCGTTTTGAGGGACTAAAAGCGCCTGATCTCCGATTAATAAAGCCGCATCCGCTTCAGTTAACATATTCGAAAGGTGCGGCGCTGATGTACAATACTCAGGATGTATGCCATAGCAATTGGATAGTAATATTTTAACTAAGGCGGCTGAGGTACGGGATGATTCATCCAGGGCTACCCGAGATATATCAGGTGGAGCTTGCTTACTGTAAAGCAGCACACTCTTAACCGCCCCTGGTGAGGAGATACCTATTCCAGGGACGATCTGATAATCATCTCCTAAAGCATATTCGAAAGCTGGAATCATGGCTATATCCAGCTCTTTGCGTGCCAGGGCATCGGCTAATCTGGCGGGAGAATCCTCAATAAGGGTGAGGTTGTGTTTAATCTCGCCAGTAATCAATGGATATAAAAGGGGTTTGGCGTTCAAGTATGGTACTATGCCAACCCGTATACCAGCCATTCTAATGCATCTCCTTGTGTTGGTAAAGAGTATCGCGCTCAACCGGAATATAACCTGCTTGACGAATCAGCCTCACTAATTGATCACGGGTTAACGCCTGAGAGGTTTGCGCACCAGCGGCATGGGTTATCTTCTCTTCCACCACGGTACCGTCTAAGTCATCCACCCCAAACCCCAGGGATATCTGGGCCAAATTCTCACCCAGCATGATCCAGAAGGCTTTTATATGCGGGAAATTATCCAGCATCAGGCGGGAGATGGCCAGCGTCTTTAAATCATCAACAGCGGTTGTCATATGATACCCCACAAGCTTTGTATTCTGTGGATGAAAAGCCAGGGGGATAAAGGCTAAGAAGCCGCCGGTTTCATCTTGCAGCTTGCGTAAGGCCAGGAGGTGCGACAGGCGCTCTTCATAGGTTTCCATATGCCCATAAAGCATGGTGGCATTGCTGTGCAGCCCCACTTCATGGGCCTCCCGCATTACCCTGAGCCAGCCTTCAGCGGAGAGTTTATGGGGGCAAAGGTCATCACGAACACGCTGGCTGAATACCTCTGCTCCACCTCCGGGCAGGGAACCCAAACCCGCCTCTTTCAGCGCATACAACGTGTCTTTTAATGCTAGGCCGGAAATTTCAGCCAGGTGATCTATCTCTACCGCAGTAAATGCTTGCAGGTGTACCTGGGGGAATTTTGCTTTTAGCTCTCTAAGCATAGCTAAATAGTAATCAAAGGGAAGTTTCGGATGTAAACCGCCTACAATATGAAATTCTTTAATACCGGCAGTCATCCCCGCTGATGCGCTGGCCAGGATTTCTTCTAATGTCATGCTGTAAGCCCCTGGTGCGCCTTCCTCCGCAGAGAAAGCGCAGAATTTACAACCGTTCTTGCAAATATTGGTGTAGTTTATGTGCCGGTTGACAATAAAGTGGGCGTGGTGTTGATTCTTTTTCTCACGCACCAAATTTGCCAGATAGCCTATATGGTGCAAGTCCTGGGATTTAAAAAGTTCCAGTCCGTCTTTGAAGGAAAGGCGTTTGTCCGATTTGATCTTAGATTCTATGCGCTTAAATGTTTCCCATTCGTTTAATGCCATAGTGTCTTAGACGCTAAACCAAAAGAGATCGGTTACCGTAAACAGAAACAGTACCATACTGATAATTCCGTTTATAGTACAGAAGGCTAGATTTGCCCGTGAGAGATCGTTTGGCTTAACTATTATGTGCTGATAAATTAAAAGCCCCCCAATGACAAGGAGCCCAAAACCGTAGATAATATGTAATTGCCCCAAGTACATGATCAACACCAGAACCGCAAACATTAGCGCATACAGCACGGCAGAAATTTGCAGCGCCCGACGCAGCCCGAAGCGCTGTGGTATGGAATATAATCCCACCCGATGGTCAAAGTCCGCATCTAAACAGGAATAGATTATGTCAAATCCGGCCACCCAAAGTAAGGTCGCCAAGGCAATAAATAAAGGCAATGGCTCAATTCTGCCACGAATGCCTATCCAGGCACCGATAGGGGCAATACCTAAACTTAGGCCCAGAAACAGGTGCGAGTAAGAGGTAAAGCGTTTGGTGTAAGAGTATGTGTAAATAACCGCCAGGGCAACCGGAGAAAGCGCAAACGGCAAAGGGCCTAATAAATAGGCTGAAAGGATAAATAAAGTGCTGCAAATAGTGATAAAGATTGTTACCTGCAAACTGGAAATTTTACCGGCAGGAAGTGCACGTGTACACGTCCGTGGATTTTGTACATCGTACTTGGTATCTGCCAGTCTATTAAATGCCATTGCCCCATTGCGGGCGCCGGTCATAGCTAAAATGATAAGCCCCAACTTGTCCCAGGCAGGCCATCCCCGGGCGGCAAGAAAGGTAGCCATTAAGGCAACCGGTAAGGCAAAGATTGTGTGGGGGAACTTTACCATATCCAGGATTAAGGCGGTTCTTTTCCATAATCTTTCCAGTGTCCACGGGGTTAATAAAATTTGGGTCTGCTCTTCTCGCATAAGTTACCTTAACGATGGAAAGGGTTCATGTAAACTGTTAGTTTCTTAAATGGTTGCAACCCTTATGCCATTTAACAAAACATAGAAAGCGGGCCACATGAATAAGATAAGTAGCTGAAATGATACTTATTATGTAAATTAACCCGCAGAAATGTTTTTTGGAATGTATGGCATTTGTGCCATAATTAGGGCGCTGGTGGTGTATGTTTTGTAGCTGATAAGCTGTTGTTATTTTATGCCAGGGGGGGCTTTCTTTAAAACTTTCCAGTATGCATCTACTTTAGCTATAGTTTCATGATCCATCTCAATTTCTTCCGGCCAATCCCTGATGTATCCTTCTGCCTTATATTTCTTAGTGACATCAATAAGGATTTTACCGTTTTCGTAGAATGTTAAATCTTTGTTTGGGTTCACATTATTAAACATCTTCCAGGCAACATAAGAGAGATCGTGTACATCGCCACCATGGTCAAGCACCAGGATAATGTCAATGCCGACTGAAGAATCATTGTCCCAGATGGTTTCAGCTGCTTCCTTGGCTTGAAACGGTTTCGATTTATTAATAGCAAGCAACAGTAGTTTCAGCTTCGTATCAGGGAATGGGATGTAAGCTCCGGTAACATCCGGGACGCTTTCAGTAAGCGCTTCTATATTCGGGGGAGGCGCATGTATGGTTTCTTGCTCCCGCGAATCGCATTCTCCGGGTATAGACCGGGTTAAATCCAGTCCCAGCTTGGAGCCGTAAAGCGGCTGGGAAGCGGAGTGATCCAGCACATCCAGTACCCATTCGGTAAATAAAAGGTCAAGCTTCGGGTCAAGTGTGTTCAGTAAATGTTTAACCAGCAGCTTATGGTTATGAACATCCACATCATTATCGGTAATCAGCAGCATCTTGGAAAAACTCATCTGCCCCAATCCCCACAGGGCATTCATCAACTTCCGGGCCTGGTAGGGGTACCATTTTTTGATGGATATAATGCTACAGTTGTGGAAAGTACCCTCCTGCGGCAAATCCATATCCACAACTTCCGGGTGCTGAGCTTTTAATAGCGGCAGAAAAATAGTTGAGGTGGCATGCACCATAAAGCAATCTTCCATCGGTGGTTTGCCCACAATAGTGGTAAAATAGACCGGATTCCTGCGGTGGGTGATGGCGCTGAGATGAAAGACAGGGTAGGCGGCGGCCTCTGAATAATAGCCCGTATGATCGCCAAATGGCCCTTCGATTCTGGATTCCTCCAGGTCTACATAACCCTCCAGTACATATTCGGCGGTGGCCGGAACCTCAATATCTATGGTTTTACATTTAACCAGTTCCACATTTTTTTTTCTGATAAATCCAGCCAGCAGCAGTTCATCTATTCCCGGAGGGAGAGGTGCAGTGGACGCAAAGGTTACCGCCGGATCAGTGCCAATGGCAACCGCCACCGGCATTCTTTTTCCGGCCGCCTTGTATTCGTGGTAATTCGCCGCACCATCTTTGTGGATATGCCAGTGCATGCCGGTAGTCTTTTCATCATAAACATGCAACCGGTACATGCCTATATTTCGCCTGCCGTTTTCGAGGTTTTTGGTAAATACCACCGGAAAAGTTATAAACCGGCCGCCATCCTTGGGCCAGCATTGTAATATGGGCAATTTATATAAATCGATATTATCCCCGGTGAGGACTACTTCCTGGCAGGGGGGTATTTTGGGCTTAATAATCTTTGGCGGGAATTTGGTAAATTCAAACAGCTTGGTTAAAAGCGACAGTTTGTCCCACAGGCTTTCAGGGGGTGTGAGGTTTATAAATCTTTGTATGTCGGCGGCAATTTCCGCTAAACTCTCCACTCCCAGGGCCATACTCATTCTTTTGCTGCTGGCGTAAGCGTTTATTAAGACAGGCGCTTTATAACCCTCAACATTTTCAAATAATAGCGCCTTTCCATCCTCTTTTATAAACCTATCGGCAATCTCGGTTATTTCAAGAATGGGGGAGACGGGATGCGTAATGCGCAGGAGTTCGTTTTCCCATTCTAAGCGCGATATGAACTCGTGTAAGCAGTTATATGCGGCTCTCATTTTTTTATGTTGCCTTATAAACTAGTGTAGCGTCCATTTTATATTGATGGGTAGATGGTTCCTTCTCCACTTGGGGGAGAAGGTTAGGATGAGGGGGGCTTTTGATACATAAACCCTTTACTATGTACCTGATTGCCTCCTACTTTCTGGGACATTTATTTAACCCGAAAAATTCGGGTAAAAGGGGACTTGTCCCCTTAAGCCTAATTATAGTGTCGGCGCTGGTGGCTCATCAGGCTGAGGATTCAAACTTGTGGATGGGCGATCTGAGTGTGGTACTATTTTTACGTATTTGCCGTATGCCTTAAGGAATTCTGCTATAAATTTATCATGATCTTTGCTTGATTTTATGCTTATCTGTAAAGACAGTTTTTCGGGGACATCATTTTCAATAAGAATATCTATCTCCGTTACCTCGGTAAACCCAGCACCTCGTCTGGCGCGAATTGTGCCTGTGCTTCTATAAAACTGATTTACCTGGAAGCCAATTTCTTCGAGGGTTTTCATCGCCTTTGTAAAGGCTCCGTCATACGCAGCTCCTTCGATAAAGTATCTTTTCCCTGCTTGTCCTCCCGCCATATATCGATGGCCGGGACAGCCGGTGATGAGAATAAGCGCCAAAAACCCACCTAAGACACTAAATAAACTTGCCTTCGATATTTTGTTAAACATAAATCCGCCTCCTTAACCAGTAAGATATTCAAATAGATTTTATTATATAGATAATACGCTTATTTGAAAATTATGCAAGTGTTCTTCTGTGGACAAAAGCCCCCATTAACCCGAAAAATTCGGGCAGGCACAGCCTGTTTCTTCAGGACGTTGGCTTATAAACCTTATCTCGCAAGGGATGTCTTGCAAACCCAGCCTGAATTTATGAATAGGTCGGGTTAAAAGAAAAATCTTGACAGAATTAACCGGATAAAACAGGATTATTAAGGGAATTGTATTTGGTTTGTATAGGGGCCTGTCGGACTTATTGGGCGAACAATAGCTTGATAAATCAAACAACTACAAATTTGCAGGCCTTTATTCTTGCGGTAATAGCTGTTTGGGCAACACTCCGAGCAACACCTGCCCACCATATTCAGTTCCTTATTCCAACCATTCTACTGTCTTGCGGCTGATTTTTTTTGACCGCTTCCTCAAAAGCTTGTCCAATGGCGTTTTTAAAGTCTTCGATGGATTTGCTGTCAAGTGTTTCTGTTTTGGCAATTATACCTTTTGCCTCATCAAGTGCTCGTTCAATAGCACGTTTAAAGCCTGCGAGGGATCTGTCACCAACGAGCTTTTTGCCGTTAATAAAAAAGCTTGGAACGCTTCTTATATTATTGCTTATAGCTTGATTTTTTTCTTTTAATACTTCATCTATGAGTTTTTGGTCCATGCGATCAACATTAAATTTTTCAATATTAAGGTTGAGCGTTTTGGCAAATTCCACTAACTTGGAATCTTCTAATGTATTGTTATTTTCAAACAGTAAATCGTGCATCTCCCAGAATTTTCCTTGCCTTCCAGCGGCTCGTGCGGCTATCGCTGCAGGCAATGCATTGCTGTGATTAGGGAGCGGGTAGTTCATGATCACAATACGTATTTTATCCGTATATTCTTTTTGAAGCGCCTTAATTACAGGTTGTGCTTTTTTACAAAAAGGACATTGGTAATCTGAATATTCGATCAAAGTCACCGGAGCATCTTTGGGGCCAAATACCGGCGCATTGAATTCAAGAAATGCATAGACTTTGTTGAGATCATCCGGCTCCTGGACTTTTCTTCTGGAGTGTCGATCTAAAGTTTTCGGATGAAGTTTTTCGCTGAAAACCCCCATCTCTCGAGCTTTTATTTTCCTTAAATTAACAGTCTCTGTAAACCTGTAAACATAACCAAGCATAAACTCCGCCGATTTATCTTCTTTGACCAGTTTTACAATATTTTCACCCATTGGCCTGCTATAAGTACAAGTAAGATCGGTCTTGATACAACCAGCCCAAGTGTGACCTTTGCAGCCACAAGTACATTCATAATGGTTGATAAATTCCAAAACCCGGCTGATTTGCTTCTCGTTCAAACCTGACATATCCAGCTCTTCTTTCGTAAAATCGGACTGTTTATAATTAGCCGGTGTTGCCTGGACGATTTTAAAATTGATTAAAACAAAGGCTGCGATCATTAAAAAGATAGAAAAGATAAAAAAACGAGAACGCTTCATAATGTATACTATTCCTATGATTATAATACTTTTTACCGGATGTTTCGCCGGTTTCCAATAATGCTTTCAGTTGCTGACAGATTTTTATAAGGTGTTGTTTTTTTAACGCTAAAAATGTGGTCTGATAAACATTGTTTTAAGATAATGTCAGACGCAAGCTCTCTGCGACCAAGGCTGCCCACCCCGGATAGTGCAGGGGAGACTTGATGCTCTCCCCCGCACTATCAAGGCCTTATAGAAAGACAATAACTTTCTCTACATCAAGAGCATTAATTGCCCGATGCTTTCAGTCCTTGTCCGGTTATAGGTGCAACCGCTGGGGCGCCAGGGGCACAATCATTTTCAGCGACACATTGACCAACCCCGCAACAAGTATTAACAGTACATACGGTACCAAGCGCGCAGTCAGCACTGGTGTTGCAGTTTAGAGCAGGATCACACACAAAGTCATAACTACAGGTGCTGCTACCTTCTGCTGTCTGAAAACAACCGCATGCGCCAGGCAGGGCGGGGTTGCAATCGAAGGTAAAGGTACCACAGGTTTGCCCTGTACACCCAGCCACAGTGCATGTTCCGCAACCCAAGCTTTCCACCTCAGCTACACAGGCACTATCCCAGGCTACATCACAGCAAAATGGATCAGCAGCGCAGACGCAAGACTCTATGGCCGGGTCACTACAGCCGGGGTCGGGGCTTGTAACACAGCACTCGCCTTGATTCATTTCTCCATAGGCATCAACTACGAATTTATTTTGGGTGGAATTCCATGACATCTGAAGCCAGTACATACTTCCCATGGAAGCGACATTGTAAAAGCTGATGGAACTGGGGCCTGTTATTGCCACAGTGGCATTTGACAAGTCAATGACAACCGCTTGAGAGACGACGGCAGTACAAAATACAAATACAAAAGAAACTAAAATCGCTAAAGTAATGAATGCTTTTCTCATAAAATATTCCTTTACAAATTATGGGGTTACCTCAAACACAATAATGACAAACACCAACACTACCCTAAAAAATATTTATGGTCTACATCTGGTTCACCCCCCTTTCCAAGATAAAGGGTGCAAGCATAATTAGCCTGTCTAACTAAATGCTTCTACCGCTCCAGCTTAATCTTTAGTGGCGTGCCCCACCGAGCGCTGAGGTATGTGTCGGTTTCAAAAGCTATCACAAACGATTTGCTATTACCAGGAGTTTGTCGGACTTTGGGGGCTAAACACCAATTTTAGCTTTTTGAACTCTGTAATGCTTCGTAAGTATGTAAAGTATCACGAAACAAAACCACGCCCATCTGAGCAACAGAAATCATTCTGAAAAAAACCGGGAACAACTCAAGCCGTCCTTACACCTTGCGGTAGCAGGGCAATGCACCCCCCTTTAGAAACAACCAATACCGACCGCTCCAGAAGGAATATCCTTTTTACAGATTATTAATCTAAACAACGTATGCTAACTAAATAACATATAATGTTTTTTTTGTCAACAAAATAAATCGATCCTGTATACCCCGAATAATTCGGGATTTATTAGCAGCAAAACTGCATCTGATTGAAAGCTTTTGGTTTGTCAGCTTCCAAAACAATGTTTTTTGGGCAAGCAAAGCTTTCAGGGACGTTGGCTTTAAGCTCCCATCCAACAATGAGTCTG
>JAJRUU010000177.1 GCA_024277605.1 bacterium | reverse complement strand
CAAATAATTAATTGATTTATAATTTATCATAGGGTAAGATTTAATGCAGCACATAAAGGAGTACCAAATATGCAAGAGCCGGAAACAGGTGAATGGACGGTGGAACAGTGGGGCAAAGCCTGGAGCATCCATGTGGGCAAGGCTTATACCTGTAGTCAATGTCATACTATGATTATGGTAACCAAAGGCGGGGTAGGAAACCTGGAGCCAATCTGCTGCAATCAAAAAATGCAGCTCATCCGGGAAGGCCAATGAAAAGCCTTAATATTGCAGGGCAAGTATACCGCTGTCCGGTATGCGGGGCGGAGATCTCAGTAATCAGGTCAGGGGCGGGTAATCTAACTCCCCACTGCTGTAATCAATCCATGCTGCTACAGTCCAAACTCAATCTGATTTACCGTTGCCCGGTGTGCGGCTCTGAAGTAATGGTTACCTATAATGGTCAGGGAGAATTAACTCCCCGCTGCTGCAACCGGTTTATGCGGCTATTAACCGACAGGGTGGCTTGATAGGGGGATAAATTGCAGTTGGTGGGTTTTAAAGAACCCGATGATGCCATCAGCCGAGGCCACGCAAATACCTTCGGGATCAAACCCGTTGTTCTCACCAATTGGGAAAATAAAACCCACCTTGCCGACCTTGTTCGGCGGCGCATCTATAATTTTAACAAAACGCCCAATCCATTCCTGCTTCAATTAGTTTATCTCCCGTTTGTCAACATTTAAATTAGGCCACCAGCCTTAGACATCCTACATACTTTTCGCTCATCTGTCCTAGTTCATGAATAAATTCTTTGGAATAAGGTTTTATTTGCTGGAAATCAGGGTCGAGTACTTGAGCGGGTTTGAAATTTTGCAGCACCAGCCTCTTGGCGCCCTTGATTTGATCAAGCAACTGCTTTAATTTAGGCTTGTCAAGCAGGGTGGGACAGACAGTGGTGCGCAGTTCATAGTCCAGCCCGGAATTCTTTAGCAGGTCGATACACTCCCTGACAGACTCCACCTTCGCCCCGCAACCGGTAGCCCGTTGATAGTCAAGCTCATTTAACGGGGCTTTGACATCCATGGCTACATAGTCCAGCAAACCCTCGTCTAATAACTGGGCCAGCATATCAGGGTTTGAGCCGTTGGTGTCCAGTTTTACCAACCATGCATCTTGGGTTACTGACCCTTGCTTTATACGGCGAATTATATCCGGCAGATTATTATGCAGGGTGGGCTCCCCACCGGTTATCACAATGCCATCGATCCAGCCCTTAAATCTACTTAACCGGGCCAGCACCTTTTCAAGGGGTATATCGGGCAGAGCGTTAGGATTATGCGCCAATTCGTGATTATGGCAATAAGGGCAACGAAAGTTACACCCCGGCAGGAAAAGGACTGAGGCTATATTGCCCCACCAATCCAGCATTGAGGTTTCTATAAATCCTTTAATATAAAAGTCGTCCATAGTCACTAAAAGCTTTGCCCCTCACGAGAGAAGTAAAAAAACAAACAGAAAAATCTAATTATTGACAACCCTTGAAATTAGCACATGGGCCACAAACGTCCAAACATTTCTGTTCAGTTTCTGCTTCCATGTGATAAATTTCAAGATATTCCTCGCCTTCATTTACTATGGGAAGACCCGCCATTTCTTTTCGAAAATCTTCCTCCAACTCAGGTTGTCTGTAAATAAGACAATGACTTTCATTTACAGCAATCATACAATCCAAATAATGTCTTTTTTCCATGCTCACCCTCCCTTTAATTTTGCCAAACTATAAATCATCTCCTGCTACTTTTTAAAACATTATGAGCTACACATATAACACTTTAAAATTCTTGACCCTCACGAGGGGGGAGAGGAGAGTCAAGGCCAGTCTCAGGGGACCTGTCCCCAAGGGAACCTGTTCCCTAATTTGTTTCCCACTCTTTTTTAACGTCAGCTACGGTAGGAATTAGTCCCCGCCACTCGGCCAGTTCATTATCCTCCCCGTCCACCAGCAACAGCGTGGGAGTAGCCATTACACTATAGTAAGCGCCTTCAGCTAACCCGTTGACGGTATTTAAATCAAAATATTCTACATTATAACCATCCCGTTCAAGCTTTTGGGCAACATCCTTCATATGGGGACACCGTGGGCAATCATCCTTCCAGAATGCCTTTAAAACAGGCACCTATACCACCTCCTTCAAATTGGGTAATGTTTTTACTTTGTTGTCAAATGCGCCGCTATTGCGATAGCGATCAGTCAGCTCGCCCTTCTTGCCCTTGTTCCAGGTAGATGTTTTAGTAAAATAGCCCGTAATACGGGTTATCCCATCCACATTGGTCGAACCGCAAAAACTACACGTTTCCGCCAACCCGCGGCTGGTCTTATTGCAATCATTGCAACTGGTAAATTCAGGAGAAAAGGCCAGCTGATCATTCTGGGTTTGCCGAAAAGCTTTAGTGACGAAATTGGCCAGCGATTCTGCTGAGGGCTGTGACTCGCCCAGCCAGATGTGAGAAATAGACCCCGCCGGGATTAATGGGTGGAACAATCCTTCATTCTTTACGCGCTCTACCGGATTTATTTTAGCCCCTACATTCAGTAATGTGGAGTTGGTATAGTATACCTCCCCGGTTTTGACATCTCCCTTGATCACTGAACCTGACTGGGGAGAATGATAGCGCAGATCCAACTTTGCAAAGCGATAGGCGGTAGATTCCGCCGGGGTCTGCTCCAGCACAAACTTTAAGTGATGCTTAGCCGATAGCTTTTCCGCTACCAGTTTAATGTGGGATGTGATGCGCAGGCCTAATTTCATAGCCGCTTTAGACTGATGCAGCTCCTGCCCGCAATGGTACTGCACCAATTCATTCAGGCCCACCATGCCCACCAGGAAGGTGGCTTTATGCAAGCGCAAATAAGATTCCCCATCCTGCTTCATGGTAAGCATGGCAAGTGGGCCATTCTCCCCGATGGCCAGGAGTTTCTCGATAAATACCCTTTTTTCTAAGTGGGATTGCGCCACCAGTTCCATAACATCGGTGAGTTTAGCGAAAAGGGCAGCATCATCTCCCTCGGCTACGTAAGCCAGTCGAGGCAAATTGACGGTCCCGTTTTGTAAGGCACAATAGCGCATCTTCCAGGGGGAAGTTGCATCGGCCAGATCGGAAGCCTCTAACTTAAAACTTAGACGGCAGCATTGGCTGATTTTGGCAGTATCTCCTCGATCAAAGACGAAGTAAGGAGTACCTTTCTCTGAGGCTACCTGGCATAGGTGACGGAGAAACTCCTGGTGTCCAGGGGTATTGAAGAATTTTTCTGTTATATGAACCAGTGGCTTGGGGAAAAAGAAGGGGCGGCCAGAGGCATCTCCCTTCATGTAGACATCGAATAGCGCCCATACAAACTTTTGCGCCTCTTCAGCGTAATCGGAATATGGCAAGCCGGTATATTCACCGCCAGGGCCGATCGCCGGTACATCCGCAAAGTGTTTCGGCACCTCCCAGTAAAGGTTTATATCGCTGAAAATAGCCTGCCCACCCCGGGCTACTGCCTGCTGGGAAAACTCAAAAATCATCATCTGAGCCAGCTGTTCCACTTCCCTGTCAGACATACCGCGCAGATAAGGGGCAAAGAATAGGTTCACCGCATCCCAGCCGATTGCCCCGGCAAATGCCCCTGCAACATAGCCGAAAATTTCACCATATGCGCCAGCAACACTTCCGCATGCTTTGCCGGTTTGGCATTAGCAGATGAATTCGGCAGGTGCAGCCCGAACTTTTTCACATACTCAAGCGATTGCCCCGAGCAATAAGGTCGGTCGCAAAAGCCCAGGTCGTGCAAATGAATATCCCCCCGCATGTGCGCATCGCCCACCTCCTGGGCAAACACATTAAGCAGCGCATATTCTTTCTTGATACTCTCCGCCAGCGTCAGGTTGGTGGCTTCCGGCCCGTGGGGCACATTGGCATTCTCCCTGTTGGGGTGCAGTATTAGCTGGTCTACGTCATACAGGGGCATACCCAAACGGGTGTGCATACGGCGGGCCCTCTCCAGCCCATGCTCGATCAGCTTGGCATCCACCAGCTCCCGCACTAAAGGGGCGGTTACTACATTAATTTTAGAGATGTAAATCTGCTGTTCCACTTCCCGGCTGACCCGCTAAGCGGTTTCCACATCAATGTATGTTTCCCGCACCAGCGCATCCACAATCCTCTGCCGGTTCCAACCCGCCATATCTTCGCTGGAAGTGCGTACAAAGAGCGTCATATCGGTAGTCTCCCTGGAATTATCTTTGAACTGTGCATCTCTTTTTGTAACGCCGGTCGCAAACGACATATGTACCTCCCTTATATTTTTAGCCCGAAAAATTCGGGCAGGCACAGCCTGTTTCTTCAGGACGTTGGCTCATAAGCCTTATCTCATAATGGGTGTCTTGCAAACCCAGACTAAATTTATGAATAGACCAGGTTAGGTAATCTTTAAAACTGCCCAACTTTAGGTAATCCTTAAAACTGCCCAACACAGCCTCAGTCAGGTGTTATCTATTTTTAATATCCAACGTCTCAAGTCTTGATTATATACTATATGTGGTAAAAACCCTTCATCGGCCCTCAGCTGCGCTTTCTTTAGCCGGGGCAACTTGAGCGGTTTTGTGAAAAAAACCTCCGGGTCGCTTTCTTTGTCGACAGCGTCTTTTCTGATCTGCTTCATATTAATTCACCAATCCTTTTGAAATAGCATATGCTTTCATTTTGTCTGGGGCATCGGTCTAATGGCCAAACTATTACCGCCCTCTTCCGGGATTATTCTATCTCCGGTAATAACAACTCCCTTTCTATCAGGCATGTCATTTTTAAGTTAATATATCGCCAGCCTTCTTCTGCCTATCCAAAATGCCCCTCTGTGAATAATTTGTGGATAACCACCCATTATTTGTGGATACAATGTTCGTAGCCACAACATATGGTATATATTAAGTCTCATGACTAAAGATGTCAAGGGTAAAATTGAAAAAAATAAAATTATTTTAGCCCGTAACAAAAGGTATAACTACATTTAGTTGCCATTAAATAGCAACTCATATACTTCAAGAGATTAGCAAAGGTCGGCTTAACAAACCAAATTAAATGCGACGGGAATCATTACCGGCGTGGACGTGTTTACCGTTAATAAGAATGGGGACAGGTCCCCTTTTTCAAGACACCCTTTAATCTTGACAGCACATTAAGTATTAGTTATATTCAATATATGATTAAGTAGGCATATATAAAACAGATCCTTAAGCTTAAAGCTATATTAGTGATATGAAAGAGTTGCTAAATATTTTAATACTAGGGCAGGATTTAACTCAAGCACAAGCCGAGGATGGCATGCACCAGATAATGGCCGGTGAAGCCACGCCAGCCCAGATTGCAGCCTTCATCACCGCCCTGCGCATCAAGGGTGAAACTGTGGCCGAGATCACCGGCTGCGCCAAGGTAATGCGCCAGCAGGCCACCGCTATACCCCACCAATCCCCATTTGTTATCGATACCTGCGGTACCGGCGGCGACCTGAAGCATACCTTCAATATCTCCACAGCCTGCGCCCTGGTAGCTGCCGGGGCCGGGGTAAAGGTGGCCAAGCACGGAAACCGGGCGGTATCAAGCGCATGCGGCAGCGCCGATCTGCTTAAAGAACTGGGGGTTAATCTGGATATTTCCCCCGATAAAGTTGGCCAGTGCATAGATGAGGTAGGCATTGGGTTTTTGTTCGCTCCCAAACTGCACAGCGCCATGAAGTATGCTATCGGCCCGCGGCGGGAGCTGGGTTTTCGCACCATCTTTAATATCCTGGGGCCACTCACCAATCCCGCCGGAGCCCAAGCCCAGCTATTAGGGGTATATGCCGCCGAACTTACTGAGGTAATGGTGGCGGTACTGGGGAACCTCGGCAGCGAGCATGCGCTGGTGGTACATGGCGATGATGGGTTAGATGAGGTTACCACGACTGCCAGAACCAAGGTCAGCGAATACAAAGCCGGTGAGCTTAGCAACTATTATATACGAGCGGAGGATTTTGGCATCCCCCGAGCTAAACTGGAAGATTTGATTGGCGGTAGTCCCCAGTAAAATGCAGCTATTACCTTACAGCTTTTACAAGGACAATCCGGCCCTAAGCGGGATATTGTATTATTAAATACCGCGGTGGCCCTGGTAGCGGGTGACATAGCCGGTGATATAGCCGACGGGGTAAGACTCTCCAGATGGGCCATTGATTCCGGGGCGGCATTAGATAAACTCAACCAGCTAGTAGAATTTAGCAACTCATAGTGGGGTTTGCCTCAGGTATATGGTGAAATATCTTAAAATATTTTTGGCGCTGTTTATTTGCTTTGCGGGAAATGCTTTTGCCGAACCCTTAGTGACAGAAAATTTTGTCAAAAACATTGGTCCACTGGAGATAAATGGTAAAAATTTCCGCCTCGTATTAAATATAAGGAAGATAGTAAAACCTGCGGCGGCCTTTAATGAAACGGTAGAATCTTTTGAAATAATCGACGATCTGGGAAAAAGCTATTACAACCGCAAATTTCAGGTACATTTAGGTCCGAACGGTTTTAAGGAAGAGCTAAGTGTAAATGCTTATGTCTTACAGGGTGAAAACTATCAGGGCTTGATCCTTTATTACGCGAGCGAACCCAGCGCCCCCAACGGTGGACGGTCATGTCAGATATTTGCACAAGAGCAGGGAACCCGATTCAGGCCGCTGTCTTTGCCGATCACCTGCTATGGCAAAATATTGGATTTACTCCCGGCAACCTCTGCTATGTCTCGTAAACTTTCCAAAGACGATATTATAAAATTCGCAGTCTGGACAGGGTCTTTTGGAGTGATTGTCCCCTGTGTGGTAAATTGGAAAGAATGGAGCGTGACCCCGGCGGTCAGTTGGAAAGGGTTTTCCGTAGAAGCAGACAAACGGCCCTCCAGCGAAGGCCGGATACAGCTCTTCACTAAACCGAATCCTTCCGCACCAAAAACGCAGGTACAGGTAAGGATGAATTCTGAAATAGGGCTTATCAAGGCCAATGGGAAAGTGAGCATGCACACCATTGAATCGCCTTCCCCAATGCTTAATATAGAAGTAACTGATCCCTGGCTAAAAGTTAAAGTAGATGATACAGAGGGCTGGTTAAGAGACTGGCGGGATTTAACTACCATCGGTTTACCGGCTGCGGGATAGGATTAAGGATTAATCTGAAATGGGTTGTTTGTCTTGAACCTATTATTAAAGTTGTGAGGCTATTAAAGAACAGCAAAGAATGACAACAAAAAACATCTTCTTCTTAAACACTTAATTTATCATGTGGCGATTAATTATAAGTTCATTTTTACTCATAATTTTTTTCTTTATGGGAACTTCTGAAATATTAGCTCAAAAAGAATTAAAATCTTCTTTATTTATAATCCTTTTATCCGGTTTCATTGGATTGCTTGCTGACTTTTTTACTCAGTTGCAGAAATATAGTTTGCCCTTTTATTTTTGGTGGTTACGTTGTAAAAATAAGCTAAGGAATTACAAAGCCAAGTGGAGCTTGGTTATAAGGTTTTATGGAAAATTTAATGAGGATATTATAAAGGGATTAGAGGACTTTATATTGTCCGATAATAACATAAAAGGAGACAAAAAGATTATACGGACAACAAATCAATCGATAGAATTTTCCATAGATGATACTATAAGATTTGATGTTATATATGAACCAGAAACTTCTTTAGATTCAACCATTGGAGATATTAGTTTTAAATTATTTCCTTTTGAAATTGGTTGCAACGATGCAGAGGAAAAATTAAATAGCAAAATTGTTCCGCTATTAGAAATTTTTCAAAGTTTTTTAAGTCCACAAAAGGCTTCATATACCTTAGATGTTGATTTTCAGGGAAGAAATCCATTCTATGCTCTTTATATAGAACATTTAAAACCAGAACAAATTGATGATTTCAGCGTTAATCTAATTGTTGATAAATATACTAAAACTCATCGTGGCGACAATGTCAGCATAAAAAAAGACAGAGTGAATATAGCAACAAATTCAACTAATTCACTTACTTTATTAGCTAAAGATTTTATCTTTTTGTCTCCAAATATAAAAGAATTGGTAAAGGCTTAAGTATGGCAAAGTCATATAAAATAACATATACGGAGATATTTGATGAAAATCGATTTGAAAAAGAAAAATTTGAATTTAATGAACAAGGTAGATTATCTGTTGACCTCGTAAGTATAGAGCTACCCCCAAGTACAAGCATTGAATTTAAGGGGAAAGCAGGTTATTTAGACCTTTTACATTATCAAATTGAACATGAACACATAGAAAATGCCTATGGGAGAACACATGGATATAGTTTCACCAGTTTTATAAAAAAGGGAATCATTGAGGGATATCATAGCAATGATTTAGAAAATTTATTTCTATTGTCTGGTCACTACTGTCCGGTAAAAAAATTTTAATGGTACAAAAACATTAGGTATATCAGGATGATTGACCCCAAAAAAGACTTT
>JAJRUU010000176.1 GCA_024277605.1 bacterium | reverse complement strand
CGGGGGTCGATGTAGAGGAAGCCAGGAATGGAGAAGATGCGGGTGCGATTATAAGCCGCATATTGAGAGTTGGGCGGGAATTTGGCATTATCGGTATAGATGAGGATCTTAACGCTCAGGTGGACCCCCTGATTTTGGAGGAAGTGGAAGAGGCGGGCATCCCCTTAATTATTCCTTTCCCGACTGCCGGGATTTATGGTTTAGACAAAATGAAGAAAGCGGAAGATTACACAGCGAACTTAATCCGAAACGCTATTGGTTATCATATTAAACTTAAAAGAGGCTAGGTTATAATGAGTCAACAGGTTATAAAAGGTTTAATTAGAAAAATATCGGGGCCTGCCGTAATTGCCAAGCAAATGACCGGTTCCAGGATGTATGACATAGTGCGTGTTGGCAAAGAAAAGCTGGTAGGTGAGATTATCCGTCTGGATGGAGATACGGCTTTTATTCAGGTTTATGAAGATACGTCCGGCTTAATGTTGGGTGAGCCGGTAGTTTGTACCGGCGATCCGCTGGTGGTGGAGTTGGGGCCTGGGCTTTTAGCTGGAATATTTGATGGTATTCTACGGCCATTGCTTAAGGTTCAAGAGGCCAGCGGTAGCTTTATCGGTAGAGGGGTAGATGTGCCAAGTCTTTCCAGGGAAACCAAATGGAAATTTAACCCCAGCCTGAAGGTCGGCGATGATGTTATTGGGGGTGATGTGCTTGGCTGGGTACAGGAAACTGAAACCATAAAGCACCATGTCCTAGTACCTCCAGATTTTAGCGGAAAGATAAAAAGCATTAAAGAAGGCCGATATACCATTGAAGAGCCAGTAGCCGTCTTAGACAATGGTCAGCAGATTGTTATGATGCAAAAGTGGCCGGTGCGAATCGGACGCCCCTATAGAAAGAAATTAGATCCGAATGAGCCCTTTATAACCGGGCAGCGCATTTTTGACACCTTGTTTCCAATTTCGATGGGGGGGACGGCGGCCGTGCCTGGCGGATTTGGAACCGGGAAGACGGTCGTTGAACAAACATTGGCCAAATATGCGGCAGCGGATGTAATTGTTTATGTCGGTTGTGGGGAAAGAGGCAATGAGATGACCGAGGTATTAAGTGAATTTCCCGAGTTGGATGACCCCAAAACGGGCGGGAAGTTGATGGATCGAACCGTATTGGTGGTCAATACTTCCAATATGCCGGTGGCAGCCCGTGAAGCCTCGGTTTATACTGGTATTACTATAGCTGAATATTTCCGTGACATGGGATATAGCGTGGCCTTGATGGCGGATTCCACCTCGCGTTGGGCTGAAGCCATGCGGGAAATTTCATCGCGCTTGGAGGAAATGCCCGGTGAAGAGGGCTATCCCACCTATCTTTCCACCCGTCTAGCCAGCTTCTACGAAAGATCAGGCAGGGTGGTATGCTTAGGAAAAGAAGCGAAAATAGGATCAGTAACCGTAGTTGGGGCGGTCTCACCCCCTGGGGGAGATTTTTCTGAACCGGTTACTCAAAGCTCGATGCGGGTGACTGGCGCTTTATGGGCGCTGGATGCCACCCTGGCTCACCGGCGACATTTTCCATCCGTTAATTGGAATAGGAGTTACAGCCTCTATTGTGATCAGCTGGAAGAATGGTTTGCCGATCGAGTGGCCCCGGATTGGAATGAATTGCGGACACGGATGCTGCAATTGCTGCAAAAAGATGCCGAACTTCAGGAAGTGGTTCAGTTGGTGGGGCCGGATGCC
The DNA here is from genome assembly GCA_024277605.1 of bacterium. Taxonomy (GTDB): domain Bacteria; phylum SZUA-182; class SZUA-182; order SZUA-191; family JAJRXT01; genus JAJRUS01. The sequence continues at coordinate 3,263 of JAJRUU010000176.1, read as the reverse complement.
CTGCAGGATAACGAGCGATTGATTTTAGAGACCAGCAAAATGATCAGGGCTGACTTTTTGCAGCAGAATGCCTTTTCTGAGGTGGACGCTTATTGCTCGCTGGAAAAACAGCATGGCATGATGACCGGTTTGTTAACCTTCTATGATAAATCACAGGCAGCCCTGGACAAGGGCATTTCTATGGAAAATATTCTGAATTTGCCTATCCGTGAAGATTTGTCGCGGCTAAAGGAAGTTCCGAATGAACTTTTTGGGGACCAATTAGGCAGCTTCATCTCTAAGCTGTCCCTAGCACTTGAGGGAGAATGATGCAACTTTCAACCAGGGAATTCAAGACGGTAAGTTATGTATCAGGGCCTCTGCTGTTTTTGGAAAATGCCCAGAGCATTCCTTATGGGGCAATGGTTAGTATCCTGCTTCCCGGAGGAGGAGAACGGCACGGTCAGGCATTGGAAGTGTCCGAAGAGTATGCGGTTATTCAGGTTTTGGAGGAAACGCGTGGCTTGGATGTAGCTGAAACCACAGTCAGGCTGGATGATGATGTGGCTCGTCTGGGGGTTTCAGCGGATATGATTGGCCGGGTGTTTAATGGTACAGGACGACCGATTGATGGTTTGCCTGCGGTTATACCGGAAAAAAGGTTAGAAATTACCGGGTTACCAATTAATCCTGTATCCAGAGAAAAACCATCCGATTTTATTCAGACCGGAATTTCTGCTATTGATGGTTTCAATACCTTGGTGCGCGGGCAGAAACTGCCTATCTTCTCCGGCGCCGGATTACCGGCCAATGAGATTGCCGCCATGTTGCTTAAACAGGCGAAGGTGTTGGGTAAGGAGGAAGTGTTTGCGGTTGTCTTTGGGGCAATGGGAGTCACCCAGCGTGAGGCTTCTTTTTTCTTGCAGCAATTTGAGTTAACCGGATCCTCTGAACGGGTGGTAACCTTCCTGAATATGGCGGACGATCCCACTATTGAACGTATTCTGACTCCCCGGATGGCGTTGACTACTGCTGAATATTTGGCCTTCGAACATGATATGCAGGTACTGGTTATCCTGACTGATATGACCAACTATTGTGACGCGTTGCGTGAAATCGGTAGCGCCCGGGAAGAGATTCCTGGTCGGCGGGGTTATCCCGGCTATATGTACACCGACTTAGCAAGCATTTATGAACGGGCGGGAATGATCAAAGGCCGTAAGGGATCAGTGACCCAGATTCCTATACTCACCATGCCGGATGATGATATAACCCACCCGATAGCCGATCTTACCGGGTACATCACTGAGGGGCAGATAGTGCTTTCACGGCATCTACATCGCATGAACTATTTCCCTCCCATAGATGTACTGCCCAGTCTGTCTCGGCTGATGAATAACGGGATTGGCGAAAATCGGACCCGTGAGGATCACCGAGCGCTGGCCAACCAGTTATATGCGTGTTATGCTGAGGGTCGTGACATTCGTCGATTGGTAGCTATTGTGGGGGAGGAAGCCCTTACTGAGTTAGACCGCAATTATCTTAAATTTGCCGACGATTTTGAACAACAGATGATAAATCAACGAGATACTGAGCGTGGAATTATGGATACCCTTGGTTTGGGCTGGCGCTTACTACAGAGAATTACCAAGGCCGAGTTAAAGCGGGTAAACAAAGACTTGATCAGCCGCTACTTCACTGAAATCATGGAAGATGGCGTACAAACACCGTATTATTAATACCAAAGGAATAAGCTATGGAACAAGTCAGCCCTACCCGGATGAACATGCTCACCAAGAAGGCCCAGATTAGCTTGGCTAAACAAGGGGTGGATTTGCTAAAGAAAAAACGTGACGCCTTGGTAAAGGAATTCTTTAGCATTGTAAATAAGCTACTGGTTAGCCGCGACAAATTGGCTATTGTAACCCAAAACGCATATAGATCATTAATAATATCTAAGGCTATTGATGGTGATTATGTGTTGTCCTCAATCGCCATGGCCACCCAACGACACATATTTATTGAAATGACCGAAAAAAGTGTGTGGGGAGTAAAGGTGCCTGAGGTGAAAACAGTGAATGTGTGTCGTTCACTGCTTGATCGGGGATATGGCATACTCGGAGTTGGCAGCCATGTTGATACTACTGCTGAGGCATTTGAGCAAATTTTAAACCTTATTTTAGAAATTGCCTCAGTGGAAGTGCATCTCAAAAGATTGGGCGCTGAAATTAAGAAGACTACCCGCCGAGTAAACGCTTTAGAGCAAAATCTCATTCCAAATTTAAACATACAGGTTCGTTTTATAAAAAACACTTTGGAAGAGCGCGCGCGGGAGGATACATTCCGCTTAAAGCGTATCAAGAAATCCAACGAATAAAGCCATCCACAATTAGTTGCTCACTATCCTACAAAGCCTATACCATGGCCCGTCCGTTAGTCCTACAGTGTAGTTATCTTATACTGGGTAGCTTGGCTGTATTAATTTTAGCTTGTGAACCAACGGATAATGACCATATGCAGTCCAGCGAGCCAAATTTTTACGGGCAGTATGTTACAATGCGGGAAACCATGGTCAGGGAACAAATTATTGCCCGTGGAATTTCGGATAATGCAGTAATTATGACCATGCGAAGCGTTCCCCGGCATCTTTTTGTTCCTAGCCACCTGTGGCCTGCCGCATATAGCGATAGACCACTGCCCATTGGCGAGGATCAAACCATCTCCCAACCTTATATTGTAGCTTTCATGACCCAGGCCCTAAAACCCGATTCAAACATGAAAATACTGGAAATTGGGACCGGCTCAGGATATCAAGCCGCTATTTTAGCCGAATTGGTACGGGAGGTATATACTATTGAGATTATCTGCTCCCTGTCCGAGGGTGCCCAGCGGCGGTTACAAGATATGGAGTATGAAAATATCTGGGTAAAATGTGGTGACGGTTATCAGGGATGGCCAGATGAGGCCCCCTTTGACGGCATTATAGTGACTGCTGCTCCAGAGCGCATCCCTACTCCTTTGGTTGAACAACTGGACGTGGGGGGCAGGATGGTACTCCCGGTGGGCAAATATTTTCAAGAGTTGCTTCTGATAACCAAAACAGATAGGGGAATAACACAGGAGCGTCTGTTGCCGGTAAGATTTGTACCTATGACTGGTGAGGTGCAGAAAAGCGCGGCTAAAAAGGATCATTAAGTATGCATAAAAGAAAACTATTCATTGCAATAACACTGACAGTTAGTGTTTTATTAACCCTATTAATTGGAGAATTAGCTTGCCGTTTG
>JAJRUU010000175.1 GCA_024277605.1 bacterium | reverse complement strand
GCTGCCGCTGAAGCCTTATAGGGATCTTTGCGCTCGTCTACTACACTATTTATCTTCAGATAGTATCGCCCGGTTGAACGAATAAATTGCCAGATGCCGACGGCCCCGTCATTGGAGTGCGCCGCCAGATTAAATAAAGACTCTACAAATGGCAGCAAAGTAAGTTCCTGGGGAAGCTGATAATAGGCAAATACTTTTTCAATCTCGCGGATATACATGCCGGAATTTTCCAGTCCCTTAATAAATCGGTCGCGTTGACCCACCTGGCATCTGATTCTCTTCCTTCCAGTAGCTTTATGAAACTTGTTGTGTTCCTTGATAGGCTCAAATAAAGCATAAACCCTTTTTTCTTCGGCGCTTAGTCGGTCCAGCTTCAAATTGGGCTTAGCCAGTTTTTTTAATATTGTCTTGTATTTGCGTTTGGTTTTGGCTATCGTGTCCCTTTTTTTGCGGTTCTGCGTCCTATAAGAATACCTACCCTTTTTTAAATAACTAAAATCAAGCACGGTATAAATTACATTTAAATGCTCTTTATCGTGAATTACTACCTGATCCGATGTATACCTGGTATACACTATCTTCCAGAAATCTACTCTTGTTCTAAGTCCTGAGGGTACGGTAAAGCGGTAATTTAATTGGCTGGGCTTTCTGGTAGAAACAGTGGTAGCTTCTGCCACATTGGCGGCAGGAATCAGTAATTGTATGAAAGAAGATGTTTTATCTGAAACAGCCTGTAGGGGCTGTGCCCAAAATCCTACTAGAAAAGCAAGGACTAAGCCATGTTTCAGATATGGGTACCCATCTTTCATATTACCCGTCCTTAAAAGTTAGAGTTCCAGGAAACGAAAACTGTTAATATCTCTTTCTAGGAGACACATGAGATAGCGGTGCAACATTTCTTTCAGCTCCGGCTTCAGCGTTTTTGACAGATTCAACCTGCCGATTTTGGCAAGCTGGAGTTTAAGGGCTTGTTTTAAGAAGCGGAGACTTCCAGCGGAAACGGTTATTTTTTCACTCTTGCCGTGAGTCAGGCAATTATCACATATTACCCCCCCCTTAACCGGACTGAAACTTATTCTAGCCTTGTGACCGATAGACTGATTACAATAAATACATTGTCCGATTTGAGGCCTATAGCCCAACATACTTAAAAGCCGAATCTCGAAAATACGCAGACTGATGTCTGGGTCACCTTTCTGTTCCAGTAAAATAAGCACCTTTAGTATCAAAAAAAACAATTCGTCATTTTCTTCGCCTTCCGGCACAATTCTGTTTACCAGTTCAGCTACATACAACCCTGCGGTCATTTTTTTCAGCTCAGACCACAGGCCGCTGTACGGATGTATTATATCACATTGCCGCAAACGATGTAACTGACTATTTTTTTTCTCGTAAAACACTAGCTGACAATGGGTCAGCAGCTGGGTACTTCTCCCGCACTTGCTTTTTAAGCGGCGGCTGCCACAAGCCACCGCCTTCAGCTTACCAAACTGTAAACTATAAAAGGTGATTAAGCGGTCGGCCTCACCCAAATCCAGGCTGCCGATGACGATTGCTTCAGTGCTTTGAAGGGGCATGTATAATTTTATCCTCACTCAAAAAAATCAGTGCATAACGTCCCTAAAACCCTAACATTTATTATTATACCAAATATTTCATCATTGCGGTAACAAATCCCAGATAAAACAGAATCCCGAAGACATCATTAAAATTAGTAATGAATGGACCGGCGGCAACCGCCGGGTCAATGTTCATCTTTCTGAACAACAGAGGAGTAACGGTACCCACTATGGCCGAGATAGCGATAGAGATGAAAATGGAAAAACCTACAGCAAACCCCATTGCCTTGCTAAAGCTAAAAAATGAAATACCAAATCCTACCAGCACCCCAGCCAACAGCCCCATAATCAAACCCACTTTGATTTGACGAAAAATGATCTTCCCCACGGCCAAGGGATCGATTCTTCCGGTGGCCAGTCCCCTTACTATTATAGTTTGGGATTGATTTCCCACATTCCCGCCTAAGGCCATCACCAGCGGCAGGAAAAAGACCACTGAAATAACATCTTTCAGGGTAGCGCTATGATACTTCAGGATAGATCCGGATATAAACGTTCCCAACAGGGTAATAAACAACCAGGGCATCCGGATACCGGCAATTTTCCAGGCCGATTTCTCCAGTAATTCTTCCCCGCTGGTACCTGCCATTTTATATATGTCTTCGGTGGCTTCCTCACGAATAACATCAATCACGTCATCCACCGTAATGATACCCGCCATTTTGTTTTGTTCATCCACCACCGGAATAGCCAATAAATTATATTTAGCCACCCTTTTGGCCGCATCCTCTTGAGCGGTATAGGTATGCACACTAATTATATCGCTAACCATGATATTTTTTAACGGGGTAGCGGCATAGGTTATAATCAATTTTCTCAATGAAACGATTCCCACCAGGTGTTGACGGTTGTCGACCACGTATATGTAAAACACCATCTCCGCCTCAGCTGCTTCCTGTAATTTCGTAATGGCTTCCCGGGCAGTAACATCCTCATGCAGGGCAAAATAGTGCGGAGTCATAATGCGTCCGGCGGTATCTTCCTCATAGCTCAGGAGATCTTCCACCTCTTTGGATTCCTTGCGCTGCATCAGCTGCAGCACTTTATCCGCCTTCTCTTCCGTCATCCCGCCAATTATGTCAGCCGCATCATCGGCGGGCATTTCCTGTAATACCTGAGATGTTCTTACCTCATCCAGCCCCTCCAACAAGCTGATTTGGGTCTCCTGCTCCACTTCTCGCAATACAGTGGCTGCTGAGTGGGGATTTTCAATTAGGTTAAACATCCACTTGCCTTCAGCGGAGCTAAGATATTTAATCAAATGGGCAATATCAGCCGGATGAATTTTGCGCAGCAAATTGCTCAGGTTGCCCTTAGCCTCACGCCGAATAAGGCGCCGGATGGTCTCTAATAATAATCTTAGTCGTTGATCGAGCATATCAACCTACGTGTAAAAAGTTATAAATCCAGCCTTGGGGGTCAACAACCCCCTGGGGGTCAATGACCTCTGGCCGGTTAATATCCCAACACATTCAGCAAACCCTGATTTTCCCGCCAATCCTTCTTTACCTTAACCCACAGATCCAAATATACCCGTGAGTCAAGCAATTGTTCTATATCTATTCTGGCTACCTGTCCAATCCTTTTAATCATTTCACCGGCATGCCCGATTATGATTTTCTTTTGCGAAGCATGCTCTATATAGATTACCGCGCGCAAATAAAGTGGCCGGCCATTATACCCTTCGCGCATATCTTCTATCATTACTGCCGATGAATAAGGAATTTCCTGGCGGGTAAGCAGAAAAACTTTTTCGCGTATTGTCTCCGCCAGGAGGAAACGTTCCGGCTGATCAGTAAACATTTCCAGGGGGAAATAGTGCGGACCGACCGGCAATACCTCTATCAGCTCCGAAATCAATTCCTCGACACCAGAACCATGCAGGGCGGAGGCAAGAATGATCTGGCGAAAGTTAAATAATTGCCGATAGCAATCTATAAGGGGTAACAACTCAGATTTTTCTACCAAATCAATCTTATTAATTACCAAGAATACAGGTATCTTGCTATTATGCAATGCCTT
>JAJRUU010000174.1 GCA_024277605.1 bacterium | reverse complement strand
TTGCCTTGTATCATACTCTTGGCAAGTTGCCGGAACCAATACTTGCCCACAGATTCTTGTGAAGAGCCTTTTTTAGCAAAACTGTCCACGACTCAGAATTCAACACATAGGAAAATCAAATTTTTGGTTTCCTGGCTTGGGTCAATGACCCTTCTTTATAAAAATTTAAAGGGTTATTCCGCTTGATTCTCTAATAAAACAACTTCCAACCCCGGGGGAAGCTCAAGCTGAAATTTTTCCAGAGGTATAGGCTCATTTATAACCGGTTTTTCATACTGAAGCTCCACCCGGCTTACTTGATCTACTCTTTCCACTTTAATGTCGGTAGGCAGATAAACATCGGCTATTTGTTTAAAGTTTCCCCAATTAACCTGCCATGTCCTGGTGGGTTCAGCGGCATGAAGCATCCGTTGACCATACAACCAATATGGGTGAAACCAGATTTTATACGAACATAGATTTGCATCCGGGCAGAATTGCAATAAGTAATTATGCTCGGCCTCAAGATACGCCAGTTCCGGTTGAACATCACCGGCGGGCGGCAGAGGTGTACAGCCGAGCAGAACATCAATTAACTCAGCCACCGAAAGCCTGATGCCCAGCAAACGATAGATATTCAAGCTGCTGGCATCCCCTTTGAAGGCCTTTTTCTCCGCCGGAGTATACCACAACAAACCCTCCTCATTTAATATGAAAAAATGTATCGGCTGCATGAACATGTTCACCGCCTCTAATCTTATAAAATTAGGCCTTTGCACTAACAGCACCGCCCTGAAACTCTTTTGATCTTCAGGGGTGGCTATGGTAAGCCGGGTTACAGTCCGAAGACTGCTGATACTACCATTTCGCTGGCGTATTGAATAAAGCAGTTCCTCGGCAGACAAATGCTTCCGCTTAGTCGCCAGCTTGTTCGCTGGAGTAACCGCACATCCGCAAACAAAAAAAAGCAGCCCCACAAGGCTGCCTGCCATTCTAAAAAAACATCTCCCCCTTACGGGGTATCCCATGAGCATTATCGGCTCATATCTCCCAGTTTACCATTAACCCGCTCCAATTTTCCACTGATTCCTTCATCATCAGGCGCATATTTCAACGCCTTCTCCCATTGAGAATGAGCATTTTTGTACTGACCTTGTATATAGTATACTTCCCCCAGATGGTCGTATATCTCAGCATTATCGCCTAACAGGTTAACCGCCCGTTCCAATTCGATGCGGGCTTTTTCAAACCAGCCCTTTTGGAAATATGCCCAGCCCAGACTATCCACAAATGCACCGTTATTGGGTTCAATCTCCAGGGCTTTTCTGATTTCCGTTATCGCCTCATCCAGATTCCGGCCGTTATCAGCCCACATATAACCCAAATAATTATGGGCCTCAGCGTGTTTTGGATTTATGCGGATAGTCTCTCTCAACTGTTTTACCGAGTCGTCAAAGCGGTCCATCTTCTCATATATAGTCCCCAGGAAGAAGTGGGCCTCATCATGATCAGGATTAATTTCAATTCCCCGCGTTAAAGCATTAATAGCATCTTCGTAGCGCTGGCTATCTTTATAGACCAACCCCAGTGAAAGATAGAGGTCTATTTCTTTGGGCTGGATTGAAATAGCCTGCTCTAACACCTGGATAGATTTATCCGTTTGATCCATCTGCATATACACTTCAGCCAAATACAAATAAGCCTTCCCCAGGTCGGGATTGGTTTCAATTACCTTATTTATCTGCTCTAAAGCATTTTCGTAATCCTTCATCTCTTCATACGTAAGCGCCAGACAGAAACGGGCGTCAGTACTCTCCGGATCCAACTCCACCGCCTGTTTAAACTCACTAATCGCCTGCTCATATTCACCCAGCCGCGACAAGATAGACCCCAGCTTAAGATACACACTAACGTTTTCGGGAAAATTCTGTTGAACCTCGCGATATTCGACGACAGCTTTCTCCAGCTCATCCTGGGCAATATATATTTGCCCCAACTTATCGTGAACATGAACGTTTTCGGGATTAATCTCCAATAGCCGCTGGTAGGCTTCCTGGGCCTCATCCAGCCGGTTTAAAGACAAATATACGGCTCCCAGCTTATGCAGGGACATCTCGAAACCGGGTTTTATGCGCAGAGATTCCTCAAAATGCGTAATAGCCTCATCCGGTTTATTAATCTTCATATATAGGTTGGCGAGGTAAAAATGCGTTATAAATGAATTTGGATCATTTGCCAACCACCGCTCATAAGTTTTCACCGCATTTTCATAATCATTTAATTCATAATAAATCTCTGCAATGATAATATAGGCATCTTCATAATCATGGTCTAACTGGATGGTCTTATTATAAGCGGCAATTGCCGGTTTATATTTCTTCAGATGTAAGTACAAATCACCCAATAACCGATAAGCAGCTAAATAATCGGGGTCAGCTGATAATGCTTGATCCAACTCCTGAGCGGCTTCAGTAAACTTGCCCCTATTGACATACAAACTCGCCAGGGAATAATGCAGGTATGCCGAACCGGGATCCAGCTTCACCGCAGCTCGATACTCGGTTATGGCCTGTTGCATCCTGGACTCTGACTCATACAGCTGTCCCCGGGCAAAATGATAATAGGCATTCGGCGGACTATTGCTTGCCCTAACTTCCCCGGACACCGTATAGAAATATGGCGATTCGCCTGCTGCTTCAGTTGTACCAGCTGCATCATTTATATCAGGAACATTTGTAGCAGACAAACAACTGCTGAGCAAAATCCCGCCGCTTAGAACCAATAACATAACCCACTTCTTCATACGAGTGCCCACTTTAAAACTTCCACAAAAAAACAACCTCGTTTGGTTTAATTATATCAGGACTATAAAATTAGTCAAACCTTAATTAATCTGAATAATTCGCAACGCTATAGCAGCAAATTTTGTTTTGCCTAAAGCACATAGACTTTTTTCATCTTAAATTTGCTTAAGTCTTTGAATAACACCGGTATCAGACGAATTAAAATCTCACTATTGGATAAATACGACAGGCAAGTAATTTCTCTAAGATAAGTGGTGCCTAGGGACGGACTTGAACCGCCGACACGAGGATTTTCAGTCCTCTGCTCTACCGACTGAGCTACCTCGGCACATTTTTTATATGAAGTTTTCTACACTATTACCAAGACTGGAAATGGCAAATATCTATTTCCCCTTTTGTATAACATTTTTTCACATTGGTTGTCAATAAATTGATTGAGCGGCTAAGCTGATTTTTTTTATTGCCAGAAAAAAAGTTACCTATCATTCGTATCGTAAAGCCTCAATGGGATCGAGCTGCACCAGCAAATCACCCTTTTTCATATATTAAGCCCCTAGGAGTCTGTCGGGCTTAAGTTGTCAAAAATAGTGAACAAGCCGCAATTAATAAATAAATCCGCAGACAAACGTTTTTTAATTATCAACCTGATACAAAAGTCGGTTTTTCCGGCAAACTTACGCTTAAATTTATC
>JAJRUU010000173.1 GCA_024277605.1 bacterium | reverse complement strand
GTGTATTAATAATCTAAGCCTTAAGGGTAAGCGAGTCTTTATCCGGGCCGATTTCAACGTTCCCGTTGATGGCGGGGGTAATATAACCGACGATACCCGTATCAGGGAAGTGTTGCCTTCTATAAACTATGCCCTGGATGAAGGGGCGAAACTCATCCTGGCTTCTCATATGGGGCGCCCCAAGGGAAGAGTTGATGCGCATCTAACGTTGAATGTGGTGGCCAAACGTTTAAGCCGATTGCTTGGCAAGGATGTAAAATTTGTCAACGATTGTATAGGTGATGAAGTTAAACAGGCTGTGGCCGCCATGCGCTCTGGGGATATAATCCTGCTTGAGAACCTGAGGTTTCATCCTGAGGAACGTCAAAATGATGATCAGTTTAGTAAGCAATTAGCCTCGCTTGCAGATATTTACGTGAACGACGCTTTTGCTACCGCTCACCGTTGCCACGCTTCCAATGTCGGGATTACCAAATACGTACCTTATTCGGCCGCCGGTTTCCTGATGATTAAGGAAATTCAGTACTTTGAGCGGTCCATGCAGGATCCGGTGCGCCCCTTGGTGGCTATTCTTGGGGGAGCTAAAGTATCCGGGAAAATCGGGGTAATTGAAAATCTGCTGAAAAGGGTGGATAAGGTAATTATAGGCGGGGGAATGACCTTCACCTTCCTTAAGGCCCTGGGCTATGAGGTAGGCAGATCCATGGTGGAGGATGATATGCTCCAAACAGCCACCAGGGTGATGACATTGGCTAAAGAACGCCAGGTAAAGTTCTATTTGCCGGTAGATTGTGTAGTAGCCGATAAATTTGACCCGCGGGCGGAGACCAAGATTGTACCGGTTCAGGAAATTCCCAGGGAGTGGTTGGCTCTGGACATTGGCCCGGCTTCTACTACCTTGTTCTCCGAGGTATTGCAAAATGCCAAAACCATTATCTGGAATGGCCCCATGGGCGTGTTCGAGATGGATGCTTTCAGCCGGGGCACCATGTCCATGGTAAATATGGTAGCCAATTCCTACGCTCTGACTATTGTGGGTGGCGGCGATACCGATGTGGCAGTGCACCGGGCGGGAGAGTCATATAAGATATCCTATATTTCTACCGGCGGCGGCGCCTTTCTGGAACTGTTGGAAGGTAAGCAATTGCCCGGAATAACTGCTTTGTCTGACAAGGGGGAAATAAATGCGTAGACCGATTATTGCAGCCAACTGGAAGATGAACTGTACGGTTTCTCAAGCTCATGAGCTGGTTTCCGCTTTTAAAGGTTTGGTGAAAGATGTAACTGGGGTGGATATAGTGTTGGCCCCTCCCTTTACCTCTTTGGTAGAGGTAGCCCAACTTACAGCCGGTACCGACATAGCCCTGGCGGCTCAGAATATGTACTGGGAAGAGTCGGGAGCTTATACCGGTGAAATATCGCCGCTGATGCTTAAAGATATTGGTTGTAGTTATATAATAATCGGTCACTCCGAGCGCCGGGCATATTTTGGCGAGACGGATGATACGGTAAATAAAAAGTTAAAAGCCGCTTTACATTATGGACTAAATCCTATAGTATGTGTCGGGGAAACGTTAGCTCAACGTGAGGCGGGGGAGCCCACTCAGGTGGTAGGCGCCCAGTTACAGGGAGGTTTGGCCGGATTAACCCCGGCACAAGTAAATAAGGCAGTTATTGCCTATGAACCCGTTTGGGCTATCGGTACCGGCAAGACGGCTACTACGGAGCAGGCCAATGAAGTGCATAGTTTTATCAGGCAGCAACTGAATGCAGGCTTTGGTGAAGCCACTGCCCAGGCCGTAAGAATACAGTATGGGGGGAGCGTAAAACCTGATAATGTAGATGAACTGATGGCGCAACCCGATATTGACGGCGCCTTGGTGGGCGGCGCCGGCCTCAAGGCTGACAGCTTTGCCAGGATTGTTAAGTTCGAAGACTAGGAGTCTGTCATGCCGGACTTGATCCGGCATCCAAAGTTTGTGGATTCCCGCCTTCGCGGGAATGACGACTTTTTACGAAACCATCAAGAATCTTTTTCGTTTAATCACTAAAACCTGAACAGGTTATGAACCCGAACGGTTATGAACCTGAACGGTTGTAATTAGGTAGGAATAAGTTATGAACACCGCTCTTGTTGTTATTCATATATTGGCATGTTTTTTCTTAATCGTAGTCGTGTTGCTCCAGGCCGGCCAGGGAGGAGGCATGAGCGCTGTATTTGGAGGAGGCAGCCAGAGTGCCTTTGGCAGTAGTGGTGCTGGTGGATTGTTGACCAAGTTAACTACCGCCTCAGCCACAATTTTTCTTTTAAGTTCACTGATCTTAGCTTTCTTCTCCTCTATTGAAACACCATCGGTTATTCACGAGCAATCGGAAGTATCAACGACGACCGCTCCCTTTGCACCGCCTGTTGCTCCAGCTGATGTGGCTAAGGCCGAGAGTCCTGCTCCGGCAGCAGTAGCTGGTGTAGAAGAAGCGGCTACGCCTCCTGTGCCTGTATCCAATCCGCAGATTCCTGCAGCTACAGACACCGAAGAAACTCCACAAGAATAAATTATGTCTTGGATTATTTCCATTGTGCTTTCCTTGTGTCTCCTTGGCGCAGGTTGCAGTCAGGAGCAAAAAACCGAAAGCCCCACTTCCGCTCCCACTCCGCCAAGCACCCCCACCTATGGGGATGCCTTTGTTGACAGCTCCATTGGCGATGCCAGTAACTTGATTCCCATCCTGGTCACCGACAGCGCTTCCGGCGATATTACCGGCCTGGTTTATAATGGCTTGGTTAAGTACGATAAAGATATAAATATTGTAGGGGATTTGGCTGATTGCTGGGAGATTGAGAGTGCGGATAAACACCTGGTTTACGGTGATTGCGATAAGTATCAAGCCAAAGTGGAGGAAGAGAAGACAAGCACAGCTCCTGTTGAAGCAGAAAATACGGATGCATTCAGCCTCACCTTTCATTTGCGGCAGGGGGTAAAATTTCACGACGGGGTGGAATGTACCGCTGAAGATGTCATGTTCACTTACCAGTCACTAATTGACCCCAAGGTTCCCACTCCGTATCGGGGTAATTATGTGATGGTAAAAAAGGCGGAGGTGCTGGATAAATACACCTTCCGGGTAACGTATGACAAACCCTTTGCTCCGGCGTTGATCAGCTGGGGAATGGGCATCTTGCCCAAGCATTTACTGCAGGGTAAGGATATAACCAAAAGTCCACTAACCCGCCATCCCATAGGCACTGGCCCCTATAAATTTGTGCAATGGCGCACCGGTGATAAAATAGTTTTAGAATCCAATCACGATTACTTTGAGGGACGTCCCTATATTGATCGATATATATACCGGATTATCCCTGATCGGGCCACCATGTTCTTAGAACTCAGGGCTGGAGGTATTGACAGCATGGGGCTTGAGCCATTGCAATATCTAAAACAAACCGATACCCCGGAGTTTAAAGCACAGTATAATAAGTATCGTTATCTCTCCTTTGGCTATACATATCTGGGTTATAATCTGCTAAACAAAAGATTTGCCGACAAGAGGGTACGGCAGGCTATTTCATACGCCATTGATAAGCAGGAGCTCATCGATGGGGTGTTGATGGGCTTAGGCAAAATAGCGAATGGGCCCTACAAACCAGGCACCTGGTATCATAATCCCAAAGCAGAAGGCTATGCCTATGACCCCAAACTGGCCAGGCAGTTGCTGGCTGAAGCCGGTTGGTCAGATAGTAATGCAGATGGCATCTTAGACAAAAGGGGACAGCCTTTTCAGTTTACCATTATTACCAACCAGGGCAATGACCTGCGCAAGAAAACCGCCGAGATAATCCAGCACCGCTTAAGGGATGTGGGTATCCGGGTGAAAATCAGGATTATCGAATGGGCGGCTTTTTTAAAGGAATTTGTGGATAAGAAGAAGTTTGATGCGGTAATACTGGGATGGTCCGGCTCAATCGATCCGGATGTCTATAATGTCTGGCATTCCAGCAAAACCGGTCCCAAAGAGTATAATTTCATCTCCTATAAAAACCCGGAAGTGGATGAGTTACTGGAAAAAGGCCGCCACACCTTCGATCAAGAAGAAAGGAAGAAATACTACTTCCGCTTTCAGGAGATTCTGGCCGAGGAACAACCATACACCTTTCTGTATATACCTGAGGCTTTGCCCACCGTCAGCTCCCGTATTCAAGGCATTGAACCTGCCCCATTAGGTATCACGTATAACTTCACCGAGTGGTACGTTCCCCAAAGTTTGCAGCGCTATTAATCCTTATACTATAGGGCACCTTGAAAAGTGGGAGAACTCCCACCTTGACAAGCAAAGACAATCTGCTAAAGTGGTGTCATACCGAGTTGCAATCAAACATATACTAAATGGGTAGGGAGGGCTTTAGCCCTCCGCTCTTTGGTCGGCCTAAAGGCCGACCTACCCGAGTGAGAAATTAGTATCATTTTGATTGCAATTTGGTATCATAAATCGGTTATCCATTTTTGAGTATTGTTATGTATCCAGATAAAGCCATTATCTTAATTAGTGGCGGCAAGGTTGGCGGCGCTGAAAAGCGGTTTGCCAGAACCTACCGTCACCTTTCTCAAGATGATCCGTCTTTCTGCCTGATAATCGACAGCGATCTCTATGAAGCCTGCTTAAGGCATAATATCAGGTTGGATTTATCCCCCAACGTTAACATCTTGGAGCCGTGGGGCCGCCTTGCCTTTAACCATCCCGTATACAAAAAATTGTATTTTGTCAAATTCGCCCGGGATTGTTTGTCCATTGTCAGAAACCAAAAGATAAGGCTTGTCCATCTGGTACTTAGTGGCGCATACATTGGTTTGCCGCTTTTACATTTAAAGGGTGTTGTGGGAATTGTCTCTATCGTTGATCAAGGATTAAATACTTTAGCAAGCAGGTTCAGCCGTCCAATATATCGATATATATTAAATAAGTCTAAGGTAATAGAAGCGCTGAGTGAGGATATAAAAACAAGGTTGATCGGTTCTGATTTCAACCAAAAGCATAAATTAGATAATAAAATATCCGTTTCCCCCTGTAGCTTCATTGAACTGGAAAAATTTTCGCCAAACGCAAAGAAAGAAAATTGGATCTGCTTTGCCGGCGGATTCCGGCAGGTGAAGAATCCGCTGCTGTTTGTTGAAGCTCTGCCCAAAATAATTTCGGCAGCGCCTGAGGTTAAGTTTTTCATGCTGGGAAAAGGAGAGCTAACGCAAAAGATTAAGGCCAGGGCAAAAACATTGGGCATTTCTGATAAGCTTACGCTAACTTATACCGAAACCCCTGAGAAGTTCTTGGCAAAATCAAAAATATTTATCTCCCTGCAAACGTATAATAATTATCCTTCTCAAAGTCTTTTAGAAGCCATGGCTTGTCAGAATGCGCTGGTGGCCACTGATGTTGGAGAAACCTGGAGGTTAGTGGACGCTTCTACCGGGGTTCGCGTTGCAGCAAACCCGGATTCAGTAGCTGCGGCTGCTGTTTATCTGCTAAAAAACCCTGAAATATTGAAAAACATGGGGGCTGAAGCTCGGCAGAAAGTTTTAAAAGAGCATAGGCTTGAAATATTCTCAAAATACCTTGAAAGTCTTTATGATGGAGTCGTAAAAAGTCGTCATTCCCGCGAAAGCGGGAATCCATCCTGATTTTAACTATCGGAAAATACTGGATTCCCGTTTGCACGGGAATGACAATAATCTGTGTTTTCTGACTTTTTACAACTCCATCCTTTATAACCCGAAAAATTCGGGCAGGCACAGCCTGTTTCTTCAGGACATTGGCTCATAAACCTTATCTCACAAGGGGTGTCTTGCAAACCCAGTCTGAATTTATGAATAGATCGGGTATAAAGTCAAGCAGGGTGTTGAAACCTAAAGTTGATCGGTTAGTTTTATGTGCGGCATAGTCGGTATTTATAATTTATCCAAGGAACCGGTTTTAAGCGAAAACATAAAGCAGATGTGTCAGGTGATGATTCACCGGGGGCCAGATGACGAAGGGTTTCTGGTTAAAAATAATATCGGCTTAGGCATGCGGCGTTTGAAGATTATTGATCTGGAAACCGG
>JAJRUU010000172.1 GCA_024277605.1 bacterium | reverse complement strand
AGTCCAGTTTGTGCGAACAATCTCTTATCAGCAAAAACAAGGGCAGGAATCGGTTGAGATAACCCAGGCACGCGTGGCCTACAACCAACAAACGCAGACGCTGAATCGTACAGTCGATGGGCCTACTTCAGTGGATGTATCTGCGGCCGCCACTGCAACATCACAAACCGCTCAACCGCAAAGCTTCGGAGCGGTTAGCCGCCAGAGCCCTTCGGCTACTAATACGGTAAATAATGCTGCGGCTTTTTTAAATTCCCAAAGTATGTCAGGAGAAACCACACAGGCAGAATTTGGCAACAAACAAGTTCAGTTTGCTAAAATAGAAACCTCCACTGAGGAATTCGCCGTTAAGGAAAGAGTAGAGTTAGGGCAACGCTCAAATACAGCAACTCCAAACGGAATGATCCAACAGCGGGTTTCATATCAACAATCCCCTCAGGGAGTAAATCAGAGATCCCTGGATCAGCCTACCGACCTAAGCGGTGCGGTAGCTGAAACTGGAGGGCAACCGGCAGAATCCGGCAGCACTTCATAATTAGCGACTATTAGCAGGCAAGAACAGGCTTTATCAACTTCTAACTCGTCAAACAGCTTTGCTTTAGACACCCATCGTTATGCTACCAATGAAACTTCCGCTGTTGGCCATACCCAAAACCGTAGCAGCCGCGTTAATCTCTCAGGATCGCTACAAAGCGGTGCGGGTGACCAACAAAAACCAATGACCGTTGCCTATGCCACCGAAAACACCAGCAAAGCAAATATTGCGGCCGGCGCATTTTCCACCGGAAACACAAGTTCGCTGCATGGCAGCCCAACCGCCCCGATGCTATCCGGCAAGGGCATGGCCGCCAGTGGAGAAAAAAATGCACCGGTTATTACAACACAACTCCCATCTGGAAATATTACCAATGAAACCTTGTATCGGCTAAAAGGAGAAATTGGCGGAAGCGCAAAGCAGGCTTTTATTACTTTAAATGAGGTTACTCAGTTGGTATCCGTGGTAAATGGCATCTTTGAGGTGGAAGTTGCTATGATAAAGGGAATAAACAAAATAAGCATATTGGCTTTCGACTCCAGCGGAAACGTCGGCAAACAAGAAGTAAAAATACTCTACAATCCTCCTCCTGGAGTACCCTTAGTGGTGCTGGAGTCTCCCCGAAACGGCAAGCAAGGGGTTAAAGATGGTGACCCGGTTATTGTAGCGGGCACGATAGATGATAGCTCCATAACCCGGGCAATCTTACTTTTAAATGGAATACCTATCAAGCTGAAAGTAGTTAACGGACGATTTAAAAGGAAAATATTTATGCCCAAGACCCGGATAACCACCTTCCGAGTAATGGCTCAGAACAAGAACAGCCCTCCCGGCTATAGCGCCATGCACACCATACTGGCCGGTTACGATATAGATATCATAAATCCCAGGCCTTACTAATTCCCCATTAACTATAGACAGGTGAAATTATGCCTGACGCTGAGTGAGATTAACATGTTTAGCCCGAAAAATTCGGGTATTGTCCTGGGCAAATCTACATTTAGTTGAAAATTATAAATTTATCAGCTTCCTGATCAACCGCCTCGGGCAAACAAAGCTTTATTGGACGTTGGCTAATGCACCTTATCTCACGGGGGCTGTCTGACAAACCCAGACTAAATTTATGAATAGATCAGGTTAGGGGGTCAATAGACACCTTAAGCCCTCTTAATTATCAGCTTATAAGCCGCTTCTTGCTTTTCCACCTTCAGGATTGTGTGTCCATCATCCTTCACACTCTGGGGTACATTTTTCATCGCCTCCCCTGCATCCAATATAACTTCAAGAATTTATCCAGATTCCATACTCTCTAATTGCAGTTTGGTCTGGACAAAATTCATCGGACAGACGACCCCTCGTAAGTCTATCTGCTGGTCAATTTTAAGGTTTTCCAGCGCTCCGTCATCAGACATAACTCTTACTCCCTCTGGTTAATGTTTATAACTAAAGCCAGTTGCAAAAGTCCTGTCTGGGTAGCCGCAGGCTTATAATCTGCGATTTGCAAGCCACACAAAAACAACCGGTTACGCAAACTAAAGTTTGCGGCTGGGACATGTCCCCCTTTAATTTTTAGACCTTTGCAATTACCTCCTAAATTATGGATTAATAGTACCACGTTAGATCAAATAAGGGAAACTTAGTCTTAAGCTGATCTATTCATAAATTCAGGCTGGGTTTGCAAGACACCCCTTGCTGGATAAGGTTTATGAGCCAACGTCCTGAAGCGACAGGCTGTGCCTGCCAGAATTTTTCGGGTTAAATTCTTTACTTTTTTAATCAATGTGCTATGATTCGCTTTGAGTTGTGTGCATAATTTTAACGGGGGGGATAAAGCAATGAGAAAATTATCTATTCTTTGTATTATTTGTTTTTTCATGTTGATTACCGTCAATCTTGTCAGCGCCCAGGATGTAGCCAACAAATTTGGCATAGGGGCAAACGTCTTCTACTATTTCCCCCAGGAAGATAACCTGTTTGGTACCAGTATTGATGTAGAAGAAGATATCGCCCTGGGACTTAACTTCACCTATATTGTAATCCCTCAGTTTTCATTGGAATTGACCTGGCACTATTTTGAAACTGACATTGAAAAAGACGGCGCCGCTTTAGGCGAAATCAACAGCTTACCACTTTTACTGACGGCCCAGTACCGGATAATACCGGAAGGACCGGTTGTACCTTATGTCGGCGTTGGGGTAGGTTACTATATCAACGATCTTGATGTAAAAAGTGAGGCCAGAGCGCAAGCAAAAGCAGCTAATATCTCTTATCCAACAGATATTGACAATTCATTAGGTTTACACCTAAATGCTGGATTAGATTGGTTTTTAACCGAATCTTTTGCGCTTAACCTGGATGCTCGCTATCTCTTTTCTGAAGCCGATATAGAAGGTCAAGGGACTTCTTCTGACACCAGCGATGAGATTGATCTTGACTCTTTGCTTATAGGGGCTGGCGTTAAGGTTTATTTTTAATGGGAATACTGTTCCAGGCATAGCCTGGATTAATTATAAGGGAGTAAATTATCAAGATGGATACGAATCAGAAACTTAGAAGATACGACAATGTGGCGGAGTTGATCGGCAGTCAAGAAAATCCAACGCCTCTGGTGAGGGTAAACCGAGTCAATTCCAACCAAAATATCGAGTTGTTTTTAAAATTGGAGTGGTTTAATCCCTTTGGTTCCATAAAAGACCGCACGGCCAAGTTTTTGCTGGAAGGGTTAAAGAAAGCCGGGCGCTTAGATGGTAAGCAGTTGGTAGAGCCCAGTTCAGGTAATACCGGTATTGCCTTGGTGGGTTTAGCGAACCTGCTGGGGATAAAGACCACTATAACCATTCCCGACGCTGTACCATTGGAGAAGCAAACCGTGCTGCGGATTTTAGGGGCTGAAGTGTGGCCGACACCGGATAGTCTCTGCCCCATAAATCACCCCAAGGATGGTGCAATCGCCCTGGCTCATTCATTTGTGAACAGCGCGCGTACTCAAGATAAGTATATAATGCCCAATCAATATGAAAACCCCGATAACGTAAAAGCCCATTACGAAACAACCGGACCTGAAATATGGGCACAGACGGAAGGTAAAATAGATTACTTTATCACCGGTTATGGAACGTGCGGCACTATAAGCGGGGTGGGACGCTTCTTGAAGGAACAGAATCCAGACATTAAGGTAATTGGGGTGTTTCCCCAGAAAAACCATAGAATTCCGGGCATGAAGAACTTTGAGGAATCAAAAAAACCCGGTATCTTAGATGAAGCTGTGATAGATGAAAGTATAACTATTGCCGATGATCCGGCCTATGACATGAGCATCAGACTGGCGCGCGAGGAAGGCTTAATCGTCGGACCTTCTACCGGCGCTATAGTCCAGGCGGCGCTGGAATACACCAAAGGCAAAGAAGGGCTGGCTGTGGTTATTTCGCCCGATAATGGATTTAAGTATGTGAGTTTTTTCGAGGATTATGTAAAGCATGACGGGCGCCCCAAGGGCGGTCTCCCCTAGGAGTCTGTCGGACTTTAGCAGCAGAATATGGTATAATGGTCGGAAATAAATCTTTGCCATGAAGGGGCCAAAAGATGAGTGTTAAATTTATACTGACCGACCGGGAGACGCCTTATTTGTTACCGCCGTCACTT
>JAJRUU010000171.1 GCA_024277605.1 bacterium | reverse complement strand
TTAACCGGCGATATAGATAAAGGCGGGGTGTTTGCCTCACTGATCGGGACATTACAGCTCTTGACCCCTACCGAGCGACGATTGGTGAAGGCGCTGCATATTAATAAATTCAGGGGCGATATCGAAATTCTAAAACCGGGGCTGGATTTTTTACAGAAAAAATCAAAAAAACAGCTTCTGGGAGTAACCCCCTATATAGATGATCTGGGGTTGGCTGAGGAGGATCAGCTGCCGAGTGAGCGGGGGAATCAAGAGTTTGCAGGGTCAGACAATAGGCTTAAAATAGGAGTGCTGGCGCTCCCGCATATGTCCAATTTTACTGATTTTGATGTGCTGGAGCTTGATCCGGGGGTACAGCTTAAGTATTTTCGGCGGGGTCAAAAATTGAGTAGTGCGGATGTGGTTATCATTCCGGGTACCAAGAACACCTTGGCTGATCTAGTGTATCTTGAACAGTCCGGGTATGCTCGGCAGATAAAAAAATTGCATAAGCAGGGAGCGATGGTAGTGGGTATCTGCGGCGGCTATCAGATGCTGGGACATAAGGTTACCGACCCGGAAGGCGTGGAATGGAAGGCCGGTGAGATAGCGGGCTTGGGGTTGCTGGATGTGGTTACAGAATTTGCTCCGCATAAAGTTACCGCTCAGGTTAAGGCTAAAGCCCGACATCTTCCCTTTTATAAGGGTGAGGTCTTGGGCTATGAAATTCATATGGGGCATTCAAAACTGGGTAGTGAGGCAAAACCGGCTTTTTGTGTAGAACAACGGGGAGCGGAAAATTTACAGTTAGATGATGGAGCGGTGAATAGTGATGGTTCGGTATGGGGCACCTATCTGCATGGGGTGTTCGATAACGATGACTTTCGGAATAAATTATTGGCCGCTATTCGTAATAAGCAAGGGATCATAACTTCTGAGAAAAATGGCACCACAAGCACCAAAGAATTACAGGAACAGGCCTATGACCGGCTGGCGGATATAGTGCGCAATAGCCTGGATATGGATTTATTGTATAGTATTCTGCAAAATGGGGTGGCTTGATGAATACTATCTTAACAGCATATATATTAGATTTGATCTGGGGGGATCCGCAGTGGCTACCTCATCCAGTAAAAGCAATCGGTAAGCTGATTGATACCGGTGAGGATTTCCTGCGCTACCATATTAAAAATTTACGCTTGGGCGGTATAATTTTAACCGCTGCTATCACGCTGGGAATTTATCTCGTCACCCATTTTGCGTTGGGGTTTTTGACCGGATATGGCTGGCTTAAGTGGATAGTGCCCTCATTATTGATTTATTTTTGCTTTTCACTACGCTCTTTGGCTCAAGCGGCTGATAAGGTGTTCTATGAATTAAACCGGGGCAACTTATCTGCTGCCAGAGAGCGCTTGTCGCATATGGTGGGCAGGGACACCCAGACGCTGGATGAGCCGGGCATTATCCGGGCGTGTGTAGAAAGTATAGCCGAGAATACGGTGGATGGTTTTATTTCACCCTTGTTCTATGCTATTATTGGCGGTGCGCCGCTGGCTCTGGCCTATAAAGCCATAAATACGCTGGACTCCATGATCGCATATAAAAGCGCTCACTATAAAGAGTTCGGCTGGGCGGCCGCCCGGTTGGATGATATAGCCAATTATATTCCGGCGCGTCTACTATACGGCTTATTACCTATTGCAGCGGGAACTGATAAGGCCGCTACAGTATGGCATATAATGCAGCGGGACGCTGATAAGCATCCCAGCCCCAATAGCGGTATTCCTGAGGCGGGATTTGCCGCCGCACTTGCAATTCAACTGGGCGGCATGAGCTCTTATCAGGGGCAGGCTTCTGATAAACCATTACTGGGCGGTGCTGAAACTCAGCCGGAAGCGGTGCATATCAAACAAGCGCTAAGGCTCATGTATCGCTTGAGTATTTGGGCTATAATTTTAAGCGTTTTATTATTAATAATTTTCTAAGGGGGTAGTTGCAAACTTTAGTTTGCGTAAGTGCTTGTTTTCGTGTGACTTGCAAATCGCAGATTATGAGCCTGCGGATACCCAGACGGGACTTTTGCAACTGGCTAAAAGGTGAGATATGACGTATAAATCAATTACAATATGTATGATTGCGCTGCTGGGATTGTCCGGCTATGAGGCCCATGGGGAGACGCTAAACAAAATTGACAAGCCAAAGGGGGAAATATTGAACTACGATCAGGTATAGCGGCATGTTTTGGATAATGGATTGACGGTTATCTTAAAGGAGACGGCCTCACCGCTGGTAGCTATTCAGGTGTGGGTTAAAACCGGCAGTATTAATGAGACTGAGCTCATGGGCAGCGGGGTGTCCCATTATGTGGAGCATATGCTGTTTAAGGGTACCGAAAAGCGGGAAGTGGGCCAGATCGCCCGCGAAATACGACAGTTAGGCGGCCGCTTAAATGCTTACACCAGTTCGGAGCAAACCGTATATCATATAGTGTTACCGGCTGAGTACCTGGAGCAAGGGCTGGAGGTCACCGCCGATGCTATTCAGAATTCCAGCTTTGCAGCTGAGGAATGTGAGAAGGAGAAGAATGTTATCTTAAAAGAGATCAACATGGGAGAGGATGACCCTGATCGCAGTCTGTATAAGCTGTTTTCGGCCACGATGTATACCAAACATCCTTACCGGCATCCGGTAATCGGCTATCGCCAGGTTTTCTCATCCCTCGCCCGCCAGGATCTGCTGGATTATTATAAGCGGCAGTATGTGCCCTCACAGATGGTGCTGGTGGTAGCCGGTGGTATAGATCCGCTCAAGACGTATGGGCAGGTACAAAAGTATTGGGCTGATTTTAACCGCCGCCTCCCCCCCCCGCAAGTACTCCCTGTAGAACCGCCGCAGCTTCAGCCAAAACGCCTGGAGACAGAGTTTCCGCTGGAAATCGCCCGCTTGTTATTCGGTTTTCAAACGGTAAATATCGGTCATGAAGATGTCTATTCCCTGGATGTGCTGGCTATTATCCTGGGTCAGGGGCGTAGTTCCCGGCTTTACCGCAAGCTGAAAGAGGAAGCCGGAGTGGTATATAGTATAAGCG
>JAJRUU010000170.1 GCA_024277605.1 bacterium | reverse complement strand
GGGTCATTATATACAATTACGTTTCTAATTAACATAGGAGAAGAAACTATAATAAAGGCTAAAAAATAACCATAAAACCACTTGTTTTTAAACAGCTTGCCAGTGGTTTTGTTTTTTAAGCCTGTTATTATATAAGTTAAAATAAACACCAATAAAAATATGAAGCCCGACGATTTACTCATCCAGGCGGCTCCGTTAAATATCCCCCCCCAAATCCATAGCTTATTATTTTCAAACCCCTTAGCGGTAAAATACCAGGTCAGGAAAGTAAAGGTTATCAACAAATACTCAGGGGATACCCAGGAGAAACGTTTTACAAACGTTGAGGCGGTAATTAGCAAACCAACGCTGGTCA
Organism: bacterium; assembly: GCA_024277605.1. Taxonomy (GTDB): domain Bacteria; phylum SZUA-182; class SZUA-182; order SZUA-191; family JAJRXT01; genus JAJRUS01. Next base: position 3,886 of record JAJRUU010000170.1, on the reverse strand, counting down.
CCGAAACCAAGAAGCCGAAATCGCTTCTTATCAAAAAGAAAAAAATAATTATAAATAAAAATGCCGTAAGAGTAGATACAAGCTTTGATTTGGTGAAAAACCGGATATCCTTGGCAGCAAAAGGGGAGATTAGAAGTGTGTATAAAGGTTGCCTGGTTGCCTGTTTATATTCGCCGGTAAGACATAATTTAATAAAATTTGAAGCTCCCCCATGCTCTTTCAGCCAAATTGCATCTGACAAAGGTATAGTCTGATCGATACGACCAAAATTTAGATTAGCACTGTGAGAATAATATGCCAAAACAAGAAAATTTAGTAATAGAAGAAATAATATAAAAATCTTGCCAAAAGTTTTCACGGCTGTTCCCTTAACTTAAAATAAAGTATGCTCAAGTTATAATACACCCCAAATACAGTCACGAATCGTTGATAATTTTTTCCATCTTTACTATAATATAAGCTGATCGCTTGGGGGGCATTAACATACTGAAAAGTTTTTCTGTTTGGTTTAATATTTGAGCTACTAATTTATAATTGCCTAAACCCGGCAAGCCATAACTATAGTGAAGCAATAAACGAAACAAAGGCAGTGGCTGTTTATAAGTTATCTGGATGTTGTAGGAAGATTTATACTGTGACAGAAAATTGTTTATAACGTTCGTGTTAATACGTTTAACTCCCTTTTCTTCTTTCAACAGGCTTCCCATTAGATAAATTAAGGGGTTTTGCCCATTGGCTTCGATGAAAATTAAACTTCTTTTACTGACCCGGAGTGCATCCTCAAGAATATTTTTTATGTCATCAAAGTTTAAATGGTGCAAGAGATCTCTAAAAAATACTAGATCAAACGAATTAGCTTTAAAAGGTAGACTGTATCCACTTCCAACGAACAAATTTGTTTTTTTTAGATACTTTTTAGCTGAAAGTATATATTACAGTAAAATATCAATACCGATACTGTTGTCAACGTCTAAATCAAGGTTTACTATATTATTACCTTCCCCCACTCCAATCTCTAAAACTTTTCCTAAAGACATCTCCTCCACTGGACGCAACAACTCTTTTTCTTTCAGTGAAATGTATGTGTTTTTAGTTAGCCAAAGAAATCTTTTGTCTATAAGACTGAGAAAATACTCTTTTTGTTTATCTTTATTAATTTTGTTTTTATGAGGTTTCAATTTAAGTTCACTTTATGGTTGATGTTTCTTTGTTAACTCAAAGCAATTATTTAAATGAAGATTCTTTGAAAACAGATTGGGAAGACGAGTTCTGTTTCAATTAAAAAGATTTAATATACCAATCTATAGTTTTCCGCAAACCATCTTCCAGGCTTGTCCGGGCCACAAAACCGAATTCCTCTTTTGCCCGGCTGGTATCCAGGCAGCGCCGCGGTTGACCGTTAGGTTTGGATTTATCCCACACAATTTTCCCCCGAAAATCAGTAAGATTGGCTATCAGCTCCACTAATGCCTTAATAGAAACCTCGAACCCGGCACCGATATTTACCGGTTCGCTCTTATTGTACTTTTCGGCTGCCAACAGAATAGCCTCTGCTGCATCATCTACATATAAAAACTCTCGGGTTGGCGTGCCGTCTCCCCAGCAGACGATTTCAGAAGCAGCCTTAGCTTTGGCTTCCAGGCACTTGCGGATAATGGCCGGAATGACGTGCGAAGATTCCAGATCAAAGTTGTCACGCGGGCCATATAAATTGACCGGTAGCAGAAATATGGAGTTATATCCATATTGTTATCGATATGCCTGTGATTGCACCAGCATCATCTTTTTAGCCAAACCGTAAGGCGCATTGGTCTCTTCAGGATAGCCATTCCACAGGTCTTCTTCCTTAAATGGTACCGGGGTGAATTTGGGATAGGCACAAATAGTTCCGATAGCCACGAACTTCTCAATATCCGCCTGCCGACCTAGCTCCATCAGTTGGACACCCATCATGAGGTTGTCGTAGAAGAACTTACCGGGATTGGCGCGGTTGGCGCCTATGCCGCCAACACTGGCAGCCAGATGGATAACAATGTCCGGGCTGGCATCATGGTACAGTCTGCGAACCGCTTGCATGTCAACCAGATCGTAGTCTTTACTCCTGGGAATAAATATGTCTTTACAGCCGCGCTGTCTCAGCCTCTCTACTAAAAAAGATCCCAGAAAACCCGCCCCACCAGTAACCACCACTTTTTTATGCTTCCAGAAATCAATTTCTCAGCTCGCGATTATTCTGTTTTCAGTCCAATGGATGCCTTTATCCTCAAGAATTCTCCGGCCCTCACCAATTGGTATAGCGCCTATAAGTTCCATATCTACATCTAACATGATTTTTACGAGTTCCTTAAAGGTTATCTTTGGCGTCCAGTTTAGTTTTTTATTTGCTTTTGAAGAGTCAGCCAGTAGAAAGTCGACCTCTGTCGGTCTAAAATACCTTTGGTCTATCTCAATAGGGATATCTCCCACCGTAAGACATGAAACGGAGTCAGACGGGGGACTTAGGGATTTTATTATTCCCTTTTCCTCAGTACCCTCTCCTTTCCATTCGATTTCAATTCCCAAGTAGGTTAGGGCAAATTCAAGAAACTCTCTGACCGAATGACTCTCACCTGTGCCGATAACATAGTCCTCCGGTTCATCCTGCTGGAGCATCAGCCATTGACATTCTACATACTCAGGAGCAAAACCCCAGTCTCTTTTGGCATCGAGGTTTCCAAGGTACAGTCTCTTTTGCTTCCCGGCAACAATATTGGCCAACGCCCTGGTTATTTTTCTGGTCACAAAAGTTTCGCCCCTTCTAGGTGATTCATGGTTAAAAAGTATCCCGTTACAGGCAAAGAGATTATATGCTTCTCTGTAGTTAACTGTCATCCAATAGGCATAGACCTTGGCCGCTGCATAAGGACTGCGGGGGTAGAAAGGGGTCGTTTCGTTCTGGGGAGGTGGGACATCCCCGAACATTTCCGAAGATGACGCTTGATAGTATCTGGTCTTTATGCCGCTTCTTCTTATGGCTTCCAGCAACCTTATCGTCCCCAGGGCAGTTATATCACCGGTATATTCAGGCATATCAAAGCTCACCCGGACATGACTCTGAGCCCCAAGGTGATAAATCTCATCCGGCTGGAGATTATAGACAAGGTCTACTAACTGACCTGAGTCTGACAGGTCGCCGTAGTGTAAAAAAAGCTTTGTTTCCGGGAGATGAGGGTCACTATATATATGGTCTATTCTGCCAGTGTTAAAGGTACTGGCCCTTCTGATTAAACCATGAACCTTATAGCCCCGGCTCAACAAGAATTCGGCCAGGTAGCTCCCATCCTGGCCATTAATACCGGTAATTAATGCACGCTTCATTAATATACAGTCCTTTGTTTTTTTGTAGAAGTAAGCTGGTAATATCGGATCAACAACTTATATGTCCAAACTCGCCCTATCCTAAAGTCCGACAGACTCCTGGATAAACAACTACCACAGTCATAAGACCAACGAAAAGACTATACACTTATTCAACATAATTAGCAATTATTTTTCCAATTCCAAAGATAAATTCATCGCCTCATGGCCTATTGTGAACTATGTCCAGTGCTGGTTTATCCCAGAGGATGTGATAAACCTCAGTCTTTCTCAACTTCTTTTCTGGAGTATAATGCAGGTGACAATCCTGCACATAAGGGATAAACAAATGTTCAAAAGGCAGGTCCCAATGGCTTAAAAACATGGGTTCCAGCTCATAGCGAATATAGTTGCCCCCATGTCGGCGGATGCGGGCCAGCATATGTTGCTTTTCCCCTTCATTTGTCGGGATAAACCAGTTGAAGTATTCATCGGTAATGGCCCAGGTGGGGAGTGAGCTGAATTTATAGCGAAAGGGAGAGTTTTTGTG
>JAJRUU010000169.1 GCA_024277605.1 bacterium | reverse complement strand
GGCAACACCAACGAGACCGCCTTGGCAGCTCCGGTAGTGGTGGGGATCATGGAGAGGGCGGCTGCCCGCGCTCGGCGCAAATCTTTATGACACAGGTCAAGAATACGCTGATCATTAGTGTAGGCATGGATAGTGGTCATAACCCCCCGGGCAAAGCCGAAGTTATCCATCAGCACCTTAGCCACCGGTGCCAGACAATTAGTGGTACAGGAAGCGTTGGAGATAATATGGTGTTTGTCCTTGTCATAAGTTTTTTCGTTAACTCCCAGCACCAGCGTTACATCCGGTTCTTTTGCCGGCGCAGTAATTATTACTTTCCTGGCCCCTGCTTCCAAATGCTTGCCGGCATTGGCGCGGTCAACGAATAAACCGGTAGATTCCACCACCACCTCAACCCCCAGATCAGCCCAGGGCAAATCCGCCGGATTTCTCTCAGCCAGCACCTTAACTTTTTTACCGTTTACCAAGAGTGCGTTATCTTTAGCTTCTACCTGAGCATTTAAGATGCCGTGCACCGAATCATACTTAAGCAGATGTGCCAGCGCATCACAGTTGGCAACATCATTTACCGCTACTATATCTATGTCCGGGTTATTAAGACACGCCCGAAATACGTTACGTCCAATTCTGCCGAAACCATTAATGGCGACCTTTCTTGACATGGCTAACCTCCTGTTTTTAGTTGGAAAAAGTTATAGCTATTATACACACTGTATCTGGAGAGTCAAGTGATTTTTCAAAAGGCACGTTACGGTTGACTTTTAGCTCACACCTGCCGGTCCTAAGTAATATTCCTTATTATTTGATCCAGTGTCTTCAGGTTTTTCTGCCAATCATATTTTTCATCAATCAATTTTCTGGCGTTTTGGGTCAGCTTCTGCCGTAGCGCCGGTTCTTTTAACAGTTTGATTACTTCTTCTGCAAATACCTTGGGGTCATCAGCCACCAATACATCTCTTCCCGGTTGGGCATCGATGCCCTGGATTGCCGCTGTGGTTGAGACAACCGGAATATTCATCGCCATGGCTTCTAATATTTTATTTTGAAGTCCGGGAGCCATCCGCAATGGTACCACATAGACTGTGGCTTGCGTGAGATAAGGCATTACATTCTCAACATAACCGGTTACCTGAACATTAGTGTCCTGGTTTAACTTAAGCACTTCCGGGGCAGGATCAGCCCCGACAATATAAAACTTTACCGCAGGAAAAGCCGCTCTTATATCATCAAAGGCCTGATTGTAGAAATTTAGGATGCCGTCAATATAGGCAAAATAAAACATCCCTCCCACAAACAACAGGTTATATTCCTCGGGCTTTTCCTGGTTTTGATATGGCTGATAGGGTTGTTGATTAATCCCGTTAGCCACTGCATGCAGGTTTTTAGTGGGTATGAATTGCTCCAGGATATGCTTTTCTGCCTCAGATACTACGGTGCAGGCGGCAAACCTGGGGCAAACTTTCTTTTCGTATTCCCGCGTCCGCTTTCCCTCTAAACGGTAAATATAGGATAGTGGAAATTTGGCATATTGGGCATAGCTTATCCATTTCTGACAATCAGCATCCACCAAATCAAGCACCTTAGGGATGTGCTCTACATCCAGCACATACTGACTCATGGCCGCTGAATATATATAGATTAAATCGTATTTCTCCTGCTCGATCCACTGGGCCAGCTTGTGTTTGAACCCGGCGGAATAAAAGTGGGCCATAGTCAGTGGATAGGCGCTGAATAGAAAACGCAAATAATTCAATTTAATCTTTAAGGGGGTAATATGTTCGCAAAAAATTTGCCTGCAATAAGGTTTTAGGTCAGTTGCATAGTTTTGCTCTTGCCGGTTATCCAGCATGCAGGCCAGATCAAGCTCATGCTTTTGGGCCAGGTGTTTTAGTATATTAAATGCCCGCAGCTTATCCCCCTTATTAGGTGGATAGGGAATGCGGTGGGAAACAAATAAGATTTTCATTGTGTTTTAGTATTACCTTGGCCTACTGCTTCAGTTGGAGTAGGTAGCGGGAGTTGGTTTTGGGCCCGACTTATTCATAAATTTATACAAGATTTGCCAGACCCCTTATTGGGTATGAATTTAAAGCCAACGTCCATTAAAGTATTGTTTGCCAAAAAAACACTTGATAGGAAGCTGATAAATTTAAGGTTTTCAGTTGGCTGTAGTGTTGCCATAAATAATACCCGAATTTTTCGGGTGGGGAAGATAATCGCCAGCTTTAATTTCCTTAAATTGATGGCTGCCATCTGGGTAACGATTAAAGAAGTAATACTGTCGATCTGGATGCTGCTGCATTAGCTCAATATTATACCTTTTTCGGTCATGAGCATAGATTACATCGCCTTTGAATTCCGGATCGTTATGCACAAACCCCTGGCCGTAAATTCCCCATCCACCGAAGCCGGAGGGTAAAAACACTATTGCGTTATGAATATCTTTTTGTTTAACCAGCCGATACACAAGGTGCTTGGACTTGCCGCTGGGGGTTAATTGCGGAATGATGGAGGTATACACCATATAACAGATGAATATCGGGGCTAAAGCATAAGCGGCGGATTTGATCCTCCTCTCCTTAAAACCAGCCTTTTTCAGTAGTTGAAAAAGACCCATAATGCCCCTGGCAGTCAATAGTACCAGCAGCGGAGTCAGTGCATAAAGATACCTGACTTTTAAGGCAAAGAAAAAATAGTAGCCTGTTAACATACATAAAATTATGGCTAAGAATACATAATCCCAGCGATTTTTCTTAAACTTTGGCAAAAAGAAGAGAAAGATGAAAGAAAAAGAGGGAATGGGCCAACCGAAGAGGCTGAAGTTAAATTTGTCCAGCTTTTCGAGTAGCCTGACCGCTGCCCTGAAGGGGGTATGGTTTATACCATACATTGCCTTGCCAAACCCCAAAGACATATTTTCCCCTACCATGACCCTTGTACCAAAAAGTAGTGGGTGTCCATTGGTTATATAATTATAGTACAACAAGATACTAATAGTGCAGACAAGCCCAAGGCACGCAAATAATATTTTAGAAGTAAATTTACGGGGTTGTTTAAAAAACTGACAAATTAAGTAGAGTCCTAAAGGTAAAGCGATTAATATGCCGGTTAATGGACGGATATTAGCAATAGCCCCTACGAAAAAACCACATAAAAAGGGGTACAGCACTGAGTGATACTTAACTGTTTTTATAAAATAATATATACCCAATAAGGAAAATAGCATAGCTGAAGCATTGTTTAAAAAACCTGAAGAAATTGAAAGAAAAAATGGGGAAAACAACATGAGCACCAGTCCCAAACGAGTGGTATCCTCACCGTAAACTTCCAACCCCAATTTGTATAATATTATTAATGACATACCAGCCAGCATTGGATTTACCAGCCAGGGCATGCCAAGAAACAGACCTAACATTAGCAAAAAAGGATGCCCAGGTGTATACTGAGGCCACCAGCGATCAGGCCAATGAATAATTAAAGGATACCAGAAAAACCCCCGTTTTTCTTGAGGGGTGTCTATGTATACTTTACCCTGTTTAAATAACTTGGCTTGATACAATTGAACTACGTTATCCGGATAATTTGGGAAAAACCAGTGGATGCGATAGGATAACGAGCAGGTTATAATAAGGGTTAATAGAAAAACTATGACAAATAACTTTTTGCGTGGAATATACTTAATTTTGTTACGCACTTTTTCGAAGCATTCGTAAATCCAGCGAGGCAGGGTAAATTTGTATAGAAACGAGCAAAGGATTATGGCTATTGCCAGCCATTTAAATAAACCCCGGCTGGCTAATGCGCTTAAGTGAAGAAAAAAACCGGACAGGTTTTGTTGTATTATGCTGACAATCTCTGAAGCCCCAGCGCTTATGGGCCCTGTGATTTGGCTTCCCATCGTTTGCTGGGAATTTTCATACCAATGGATGATGGAGCCTACTGGAATTAAGGTAGAAAGTAAAAGGCCACACCATATCCCATAAAACAGTAATTGTCGTAAGTGATATCTGGTATTATTATTGATTAAGTGATTCATCTGCTTTTGTTCCAAGTTGTTCAAGTTCTAAATCCGTATGGCACACTATACTTTGGGAGTTTACTGTATATTACAGGGCCAATAATATAGCTAATAGAGGATGTTCAGGTTTTACTTTTATTAAGCCCCTGGACAGCAGAAGGAACCCTTTTTTCTATCTGGTAAATATAGGCCAATATATTATAAATAATCTACTACTGTCAAGGAGACCTAACAACCTGACATCAATTTATATTTAATTTTAGAAATCCCGTTTGACAAAAGTAGCCGGATTAGGTATTAATATTGAACGTTCACGCATAGTAGACCCGAAAAATTAGGGTATTGTTAAGGGCGAATCTACATTTAGTTGAAAATTATAAATTTATCAGTTTCCTAATCAGCCGCCTCGGGCAAACATAGCTTTACCGGACGTTGGCTAATGAACCCTGTCTCACGGGGGATGTCTTGCAAACCCAGACTAAATTTAAGAATAGAGCTGGTAGAAAGATCCACATAACTTAAAGGTGCGCCTAGAGGTTGGAATATCTGATGGGTACCCTGATTTATTAGGTAATAGACAAATGAAAGCTCTGGATAAGCCCGAATTCTATGCGGGTAATGTGTATGATAAATACGGATCCAAAAATCCGATTGAACGGTTATTGATGGAAGGTTTTCTAAGTAGCATTAAGGAACTTATTTCCCCTTTGACGGTGGCTGGTATATTAGAAGTTGGCTGTGGCGAAGGGCATTTGGCTAATCATATCAGCCGGTTTGGAGAATTTGATATAGAAGCTGTTGACTTATCGCCTGAAATATTGAAGGCGGCGGCAGAGAGCTATAAAAATATTAGATTCAGACGGGTTTCAGCTTATCAATTACCTTACAGGGACAGCTCTTTCGATCTGGTGTTGGCCAGTGAGGTTTTAGAGCATTTGGATACACCTATCGAGGCACTTGAAGAGTGCTGGCGGGTTACTAGAAAATATTGCGTTTTTAGTGTGCCGAATGAACCTATCTGGAGAGTGGCCAATTTGATGCGCCTGCGCTATTTATCCCGTATGGGAAACACTCCGGGGCACGTTCAGCATTGGAGTAAGCGGCAATTTATAAAATTTATCAGCAACAAATTCGAGATTTTAAAAATCAAACTGCCCTTCCCCTGGATTGTAGTGTTGGGTAAAAAATAGGCTAAGGGAATTACTATAATATAAATATAGGCCAGTATTTGATTATATTGAAATACCGCATAATGAACCGGAAAAATGATATAGACAAAAACGATTTACTACCCGCTGAGGTAATTAAAGACTCCCGGGAATCACTTAGACGGCTGATCTCTGCCGGTGTTTACAATGTAAATATCTTAAACAGCCTCAGCTCCAGTATTATAATAACTGATAAAGAGTTAAATATTACCTACTTGAATTCGGCAGCTGGAAAGATGTTGGATTTACCGGCAGATGAGTTAAAGGGGAAGAGCCTGTTTGACGTTAAGTTACAGGGCTTGGGACTTGATCTTAATAAGAACTTAAAGCATGTGCTCAAGGAAGGGAAAACCTTTAATGTTAAGGCGCTTCAATATTTAAGCCCCGCTGATGAAACCAGGTTCCTGGATCTGGCCTATACCCCGCTTTTCGATGAGAATGATAACGTCATAGGGGTAATATCTATCGGCCATGATGTAACCAGACGGGTGGTGGAAGAAAGAAAACAGCTTGAATACCATGAAGGCGTTAAACGCACGCTGGATAAAAAAATAGAGGATTGGGAGGTTGCCAGGGCTGAATTTGAGAGTCAGATTAAAAAGTTAGAGGAACAATTATCCGAAAGCCGATCAAAAATAAATCTGTTGCGCTTTGAGATTGAGGATAAATACAAATTTCATAATCTGATCGCCAAAAACAAAAAAATGCGCCGGATTATAGAGATGATTCCCCAGATTGCCGATAGTGACGCCAGCGTGCTTTTAACTGGGGAAACCGGCACCGGCAAGGAACTTATCGCCAAAGCCATTCACTTTAGCAGCTATCGTAAGGACAAACGCTTTGTAGGTATCAACTGCGCCGCCCTTACTGAAACATTGTTGGAAAGCGAGCTGTTCGGGCATGTCCGAGGCGCCTTTACCGGCGCTATTCGGGATAAGACAGGTAAAATCGAATTGGCTCACGGGGCACCCTCTTTTTAGATGAGGCGGGCGAGATGCAGCCGGCTACCCAGGGCAAACTTTTGCGGGCGCTACAAGAAAAAGAATTTGAAAAGGTGGGCGGTGAAGAGACTATAAAGGTGGATATACGGGTTATTGCGGCCACCAATCAGGATTTGGAGGAGTTAATTGCTAAAGGTAAATTCCGCCGGGACTTGTACTATCGGTTAAAAGTCATACCCATAAACCTGCCCCCGCTGCGCGAGCGTATGGATGATTTGC
>JAJRUU010000168.1 GCA_024277605.1 bacterium | reverse complement strand
TAAAAAAGCGGTTATTGTCGCTTTGGGGTATCCTGCTTTTCATAGAACATCATCAATTGATCAGGATATCTGGACGTACTGGAAAAATAGGGTTGCTACATACCATCTTGAGTTTGAAAACGGTAAGGTTATAGACATTGGGATAGCAGGCCGATAAGAACAATCATCGCAACTATTTACCTTTTCGGGTTGGAGGCAGTTTACGTTTATGAATAAAATGAGTTTGGAAGAAATAGAAGAAAAATTAATTCAAGCCGTCACCGATATAATGTCGCTGGATAAAAGCACAATTACGGCACAGACCCCTTTGCCTGAGCTGGGGATTGATTCTCTGGGCTTAGTTGAGATATTTGTGTTTATTGAAAGCAATTTTAATTTGCAATTACTAGAATCAGGTTTAACCCGTGAAGATATTAAAACAATCTCAGCTTTAGCTTCCTATGTCAATAAAAGGCTTTAGGCTTTATGAATTTGACAGTCCTGGCATCCAAGAACAGGCGCTATTTATCCGGCTTCGATTGGATAATGAGCGTTATAGATTATTTAATAAAAAAATCAACCGTGGCGGGCAATGCCTCGCAACTGGTGTTCATGCTGGATGGTCAAGTTGATGAGGCCCGGGTGCGCAGTTACCTAAGCCGGTTCCTCAAGGAATTTCCGGTGGTGCAAGGGCAGGTGGCCCGCGATTATACCCTGGCCCCCTATTGGCGAATTCCCAAAAAATATATTGAAAATGGTCTGAACCTTAATATTTACCGGCTGGAAAATTCAGCCGCCCCAAAAAGCGTGTTATCTGTGATGGAAGAGGGCAGTAACCGCCCCTTTAAAAGGAAAAATGAACATTTAGCCTTTCATCTTGTCTATACCAAAGACCGGCAAAGTTGTTTAGCCATGACCTTTGATCATCGGCTGCTTGATGCCCGGGGTGCAGAAGCATTTTTAGATTTATTCCAACAATATTTTGCTGATGGCGGCGATCCTGCAGTTACCAAGGGGGTTTGTTTAACCGCCTCCGCTGATCTTGATAACTGGAAGCATAAATTTGCTGCCGGTAAAACTATTAACCGTAGATTAATCGCCCTTTCCAAAACCTCCGTAAGGAATTTGCCGCTCCCACATTCAGAGGTAAAAAAGGGTTTCCGGTTTCGTTCGATCTGCTTTGACCGGGAGCAAACCGAAAAGATTTATGAGAATGCTTATGCCGTAGCGGGATATTTAATGGAAATGCCGTATTTGTTTGCCGCAGTAGTCCAAACCATGCATGAGTTTTTTGAAAGTAAGGGCGCCTCCGGCCAGAGCTATATGGTTCCGGTTTCGGTGGATATGAGATCGGCAAAGGATATAAGACAGGAATTGTTCTTTAACTATGTTTCCATGTTTTTCTTCCAGATTAATGTGGATACCTTAAAAAGCAGGGAGCTCTTGTTAAAGGAAATAAAAGCACAGATGTACGAACAGGTGCAGTCACAGATTCCGGCTAACCTGCTTGCGGCTTCCGCCCTGCTGCGAATTGCCCCTTTGCCTGTTTTAAACAAGCTGTTCCAATTGCCGGTTGGTGGAAATATAGCTTCATTCTGCTTTTCCCATGTGGGGAAAAGTTCATACCGCTTTCCAGATTTACTGGGGGCGAACATCAAAAACATTTTTCATATGCCGCGGATTCCTGTGCCGCCGGGGTTAGGGATATTTTTTAACTCATCTAACGGGCAGTTAAATGCAATTATCACTTGGCTTGACGGATTGTTAGCGGATGAAGAGGTCGATCTGCTTGAAAGAGGCTTAATCGACAGATTGTAGGCCCGATTTTGTTCACTAAAAAGATATGTTAACCCAAGATACCCATTGTGATGTTTTAGTGGTTGGCGGGGGCGTTGCCGGGGTAGTAGCCGCACTAGCCTCAGCCCGCAATGGCGCCCGCACCATTTTATTGGAAAAACAAAATGTTCTGGGTGGTGTGGGCGGCTGGGGAATGTTACGCTATATTTGCGGCTTATACTTAAACGGCAAGGCCTGGCCCAGTGAAACATTGAATGGGGGGATTGTAAGAGAAATAGTAAGTATTTTAAATAAATTATCACCGCAAAAAAAAGTTACCCGGCTGGGGAAGGTTTTTGCCCTGCCTTATTCCTGGTTTGCCCTGCAATATGGTTTAAGTTCTTTGTGTCTGGGTGAGTCAAATTTAAATGTTCTATTAAACACAACCGCAATTGGGGTAGGTAAAAATAGAGAGGCGATTAATAGGCTCTCAGTCTATCATTCGGCCAAACAGTACGATATATATCCCGAGGCGGTAGTCGATTGTACCGGCAATGGCGAGGTGTCTGTCATGGCTGGAGCCGCTTATGATATATCAGCGGCACATGAAATACAACTTGCGGCTTACACCATTTTATTAAAAGGCTTGCGGGATCAGGATGCGATGTTGTCGATTAAAGTCCCTTATTGTCTGGCCCTGGCGGTGAAAGAGAATATTTTGCCCCCTGTCTTAAGGTTTTCAAGTTACAGCCCTGGAGATGCGCCGGATGAGGGTTATTGCAAATTAAGCATTAATGGGGCAGGTAGCGCTGAGCGTGAGCAAGAAGCCCGGCAATACGCCATAGATGCCACTGGCTATTTAAGCCGCAGGCTGTCGGCCTTCAAAGCTGCTTATATTGCCGGAAGTTCAATGGGGGTTATGGACAGGGAAAGCCGGAGAATATGCGGGGAGTTCACGCTCACCGAAGATGATGTTCTGGGGGCAAGGAAATTTCAGGATGGGGTGCTGAAGAATTCCTGGCCGATAGAAATATGGGACAAAAACAAGGGCACGCTTTATAAATATCTAAAAGCCGGGGATTATTATGAGATCCCCTTTCGCTGTCTGAAAGTTAAAGATATCCACAATCTTTTATGTGCCGGACGGATTATTTCCGTTTCGCATGAGGCTTATGCCTCTACCAGGGTTATGGGAACCTGTATGGTTTTGGGGGAACAGGCGGGACAGGCTGCCGCATATTGGGTTAAGCATGGGAATTATCATTATGCTAAAACAGAATAAGATGGGAGGCTGTTAATGCAGGATCAGCCCTTGCGTATTCTCTTGGTCAGACCGCACTCGCAACTCCTGGTGACTGAGCATTTGAAAAAATTTCTGCACCTGGAACCATTAGAGTTGGAAGTTGTGGCCGGTGGTGTACCGGATGAGGATCAGGTTTTTATCTGTGATTTAAGTTTAGAGAAAGACCCGCTTGGGCTTTTTCGGCGGGAATTGCAAGCTAAAAAACCGCATATAATCGGTCTTACCGGATATAGTACGCAAGCTGCAATAGTCAAAAAATTGGCCCATATTGCAAAGACTATTGACCCCTCGGCGACGGTAATTGTGGGTGGAATTCATGCCACCATTGCGCCTGCGGATTATGCAATAGCGGACATTGATATTATTGTGCGCGGGGAGGGCGGAACGGCTATCAGGGAGATCATCCGTCGCTTCAAGCGGGGGGAGCCGCTCTATTTTGGACAAGTCGCCTTGTCGGTCAAGGATCCTGGTTTTGAGGTGAAAGCCAGCACCCCACCCGCGAAATTTCCCCGCCCCGGAGATATACCTCGGCCGCGCAGGGATTTAGTACAGCGCACTCGCTATTTTTCTGTGTGGACATCCAGCCCCGAGAAAAAATTATCCACCATATTTCCCCGCATCGCCACCATCCGCACATCTTACGGCTGTGCTTTTTCGTGTTCTTTTTGTGTGGTGCCTTATATAATGCATTCCGAGTATTTGCAGCGCACTCCGGAAGATGTGGTAGCTGAAATTGAAGGGATTGGCGAAGATTATATTTATTTTGTGGATGATGAGACATTTTTAAATGCAAACAGGATGACGGAAATTGCAAACCTGTTGATTGAGCGCGGCATAAAAAAAAAGTTCGTCAGCTGGGCCAGAAGCGATACAATTATCAGCCGCCCGGAATTGTTTAAGCTATGGAAAAAGGTCGGTTTGGGTATAGTTTATGTCGGTTTGGAAGCCATGGATGATAAACGGCTTGGTAATTATGAAAAACGAACCACGGTGGAAACCAATCGTAAAGCCGTATCAATTTTGCGGGAACTGGACATAATTCTACACGCATCCTTTATGGTCGATCCAAACTTTTCGCTGCAGGATTTCAGGGGCCTGGAAAAAGAAGTGCTTAATGTTTTGCCGGCCGAGGTTTCCTTTACGGTATTCTCGCCATCTCCAGGGTCAGCGCTCTGGTATAAGCACAAAGCGGATTTTATCTGTGCTGACCCATATTTGTTTTATGATTGCTTTCATACCCTGTTGCCCACTAAGCTCGATATTAAAACATTTTACCAACACTTCGCCCGGCTTTACACCATAGGTTGGAGGGGCAATCCGCTCAGGATTAATAAAGTTCGGGTGCCCTTTGCAGAAGTAATAAAATCTATAATTTACGGTACAAAATATATCATGGCCCTGAAAAAGATTTATCAGGATTACCCGTCAAAATAAAACATGAACATTTTCCAACTAATAAAAGCAGAGACGCAGAACTTTGCGCATAAAACAGCCCTGATTGAAGACACACGTACGCTGTCATATGCGGAATTGATTTCTGCAGCGCAGGAGATTGCCGGTTTATTAAAAAAAGGGGGAGTGGCCCCTTTTCAGCGGGTAGGCTTACTTTGTGGCAATAGTATTGACTATATCGCCGCCAGCCTGGCCATTTTATCCATATCGGCAGTAGCGGTTCCTGTTTCAGCGGACTATACCGCAGCAGAAATCGAGCAGGTGCTAAATGAGATTAGCGCAGACTTTCTGCTGTTTAAAAAAGATTTTTACCCTTATGCCGGAGCTGAGAAATTTATTTGCTGCGGCCTTTCCAGCGACACCTTTTTTATTAAAAAGATACAGGTGAAGAGGAAAATCACCCAAGCATACTATAAAATCAATCCGGCCTTCATTCGGTTCAGCTCCGGCACTACCGATAAGAGTAAGGGGGTCGTCCTGTCACATGAAACAATTATGCAAAGAACCGAGGCTGCGGATAAGGGTCTGCGGATAACCTCAGCAGATTCAATTCTGTGGGTTTTGTCCATGAGTTTTCATTTTGTGGTCAGTATTCTGCTCTTTCTGCGCCGGGCAGCCACTATTATTCTCTGTCATCATCCCTTCCCCGATTCCCTGGTGGAAAGTATTACTAAATATCGGGCGACCGTTATCTATGCCTCACCCTTTCACTATGATTTGTTAACCCATTCGGATTTGCTGTCCCCGGAATCTTTACTGAGTATCCGTTTAGCGGTTTCCACTACCATAAAACTTTCATACGGAACTGCCAGCGCTTTTTTTCAAAAATTTGGTTTTGAATTGGCGCAGGCATATGGAATCATAGAAGTGGGGCTGCCATTTATCAATCTTTCCGCCAATCAGCATAACCGCAATTCTGTCGGCAAAATATTGCCCGATTATGAAATTAAAATTGTTGACCAAGATGCAAGCGGAGTGGGAAGGGTTTATGTGAGAGGCAAAGGCATGCTGGATGCTTATTTCTCTCCCTGGCAAAACCGGGAAGCTATTCTGGAGGATGGGTGGTTTATAACCGGCGATCTGGGTAAAATCGATGAAACTGGTTTTTTGACTATTGTGGGGCGTAAGCAGAATGTAATTAATTTTATCGGCATAAAAATATTCCCGTTTGAAGTTGAAGCCGTGCTTAATCAGTACTCCCAGATTTATGAGTCGCTGGTTTACGGTAAAGATCACCCAAAATATGGCCAGTTGCCTGTGGCAAAAATTGTTTTAAAAAACGGGCTTAATAAGCCTTTGGATTTACAAGATCTGCGGCGGTTCTGCTATAAGCGCTTAGCTCCATACAAGGTGCCCAAGCAATTTGTCTGTGTAAATCAATTGCCCAAAACGGCCAGCGGCAAGATAAGGCGCCAACAAACCAGCCAGGGGCTGGATTTATTCCTTGAAGCAACTCAAGCTAATCCCATTCCCTGCCGCCTTACAGACGGAAGCGGGACTTAGCATTTCGGTAAATTTGATTATATAATTTACTATATTTAGAACAAAGTGAGACATTACCACTTTAATTGTAGGGGAATGGCAATGAAAACTACTATGCGGATAGCTGGGTGTTTAATATTGACCTTTTTGGCTGGCGCTTGTGGAACATCAGGAATTAAACATCTGGCTGATGAGTCTTACAGGATTAAGCCTGATATAGGAATCGAGGGCAAGCTGGCCTTGTTTTCAGTAATGGCAGCCGGTAGCAGCTCTCTAAACAATAAATCCGATACCGCCAGGATTGCCGAGGCGCCTTATTCCCCCTCACGTATTATTAAAAATACCGAGATTTCCCTGCCTACGGAAACTTCTATGGAAGGCTTTCGTAATACCGCAAACGACATATTATTAGCCAAATTCAAGCAAAACAAGAGCGGGATAACTATAATTCCTCCAAAGCAGGTGCAGGCCATTATCGGCCAGTCAGATATAAGCCTGCCTTATCTGGAATTTCTAAGTAGCTATAACTATTTAAGTGTTAATGCTGACTTTCTGAAAAAGTTGGGTGATTATTTAAACTGCAGATACCTGATGATCCCTCAATTGGTGATTATATCAAACATAAATGACAATTCAATGTCTTTTGTCTGGGCCTTCGGGAACAGGTCGTCCGATTATTCGGTTACTATTCTGGGGCAGATTTGGGATATGTCTACGGGAGAGTTAATCTGGACCGGCAGGGGCAGCTCCTCAACCAAGGTCTGGGTGTATCAATATCCAGCCGCTTTTGATCAACTGGCAGCCGCAGCAGCCGCAGCCTTGATCCGGATATTGCCGCTAAAGTAATTATTTTTAGCCCGACCTATTCATAAATTTAGGCTGGTTTTGCAAGACATCCCTTGCGAGATAAGGTTTATAAGCCAACGTCCAATAAAACTTTGTTTGCCCAAGGGGATAGGAACAGGAGACTGATAAATTTCAGCGTTGTCCGCTCCAAGTTTTTGCACACGGTAAAAGTCAATAATTGCGGTAAGTTTCTAACACAAGACTCCTTGTTTTTCCTCTCCCTTGGGGGAGAGGATCAAGGTGAGGGGAATTTTAAAACCGGGTTTTCCCCTCACTCTAACTCTCTCCCCAGAGGGGAGAGAGAACTAAAAGACATTTTGCCGCTGGTGCAAAAACCTAACCGGACACTACTGGATAAATTTATAATTTTCAACTAAATATCGATTCGTCCATAACAAGACCCGAATTTTTCGGGTTAGAGAGGAACCGTATATGATTGTGGGGGTGGGGGTGGATATTGTAGAAATCGGGCGCATAGCGGCCCTAATTAAAAAGCATGCCCAGCTTTTTATAACCCGGGTATTCAACCAGCAGGAAATTGATTACTGTCTGGGAAAAAGCCGCTCAGAGCAACATTTTGCAGGTAAATTCGCCGCCAAGGAAGCTGTATACAAAGCCCTCGATTATAGGGGAAGTATCTCCTGGAAGGACATAGAGATTATTAATGCCAAGGATAGCAACAAACCCCAGGTAAGATTGCATAATGAGCTGGAGAAACACAGAGCTACCGTGGAGATTAAGGGCATTTACCTGAGCATATCCCATTCCAGACACTATGCCATAGCTCAAGTTGTTACCGAAAAGTAAGCCGTTTCAGCTAACTCCTCGATATATTTTGGTAGTCCCAAGGGGAATCGAACCCCTGTCTCCGCCGTGAGAGGGCGATGTCCTAACCGCTAGACGATGGGACCACATAGAAATACATTAGCTATTCTGTCTGCTGTCAATCTTTTAAGTAATTTATAAAAAATAACTCTAAATGTCAATGATAAGTTGCCTGTTATTCCTTACCCGACCTATTCATAAATTTAGGCTGGGTTTGCAAGACACCCCTTGCGAGATAAGGTTTATAGGCCAACGTCCAATAAAACTTTGTTTGCCCAAGGGGATAGGAATAGGAGACTGATAAATTTATAATTTTCAACTAAATATCGATTCGCCCATAACAAGACCCGAATTTTTCGGGTTAGGCGGCAAAAATTTTCTTAATTGGATTTCTTGCTTAAAGCCCAAGGCCTTAAAAAACCTGCTTATTATTTCTTGCTCTAATTTGGTATAACCCGCCTCATCCTGGCCGCTACAGTTTACCTGTCCACCGGCAATCATGTCATGTCCCCCGGCGCTGCCGCGACCGGCTAGAATCTTTCTTAGTAATTTTCCGGCCTTCGCCTTCCTGTTTTGAGTTCTGATAGAAACAAATAATCTACTATCATAACGGGCCAGGCATATGGACCAGCTGGTACGTTCTTTTTTTAAGAGCATATCCGCTATCTGGGATACCACATCCGGTTGATTTACCCAACCTAATGTAGTGCCAATGACATGTTTATAGACAAAGGCGTTATGCAGTGCGCTATCAAGGTTATAGTAATATTCATTGCTTAGGCTGGGGTTCTTGATGCGGGATAGGGTCTTTAAAGCCACCTTGGGGAATAACTGCACAAAGGCTGTTACATCATGAGGCGTGGCGTCCCGTCCCAAATCTTCGGTTTCAGAGCTAATGCCGAAGCTTAAGGCGGTGCAAATACGCGGTGGCGGTTTAAGCTCATTTTCCATTAGGTACTCAGTGATGATGGTGGCATTGGCCCCATAATGCGGGCGCACATCAATAAAGCTTCCCTTTATGCTGCGCTTAAGCGGATGGTGATCAATAACTATGCTGGGGATACAATGTTTAGGGAGGCTGTTATTGCCGAATCCCGGCTGGGTATCGACCAGGGCAATATGTTTATAAGCCTTGAAATCAATCTGATTCACCGGGGTAAATTTAATCTTTAATTCCCTGACCAGGGCTTGATTCTCAGCGCGGCCGATAATACCGGCTAATACTATCTGAGAACGCACCCCCAACTTTTCCTTAACCAGATATTTAAGCGCCAGTGAGCTACAGATAGCATCCGGATCCGGGTTGTTGTGGGGTAATATAAGCAGTCTCTTGCAGCCGTTAAGCGCTTTTTCCAAGCTTGGCCATTGATTCGCTGGCGTATTAATGGCGTATCCTCTTGGCTATCTTACGGGCGTTATGTAAGTCCTGGCGAGTATTTATATTAAATAAGCAATAGCCGCCGGGATTTAGTCGGCGTATCTCCTCCGCAGTCACATAATTTACTTTAACCCGGGAAAAGAAATTTATAATCTTTAACTCGTCCATATCCAACTGTTGTGTTATAGGCTCTCGGCAAGCCTGGCTATAGATTGCGTGTAAGGGATGCAACTCGCCGTCAAATTGAGGAATCAGCACATCCTGGGAGGCAGCATTATTAATCATATGCTTAATTAACCCTGCGTCCAGAAATGGCATATCACAGGCAAAGCAAAATATCCGGGAAGCCGCTGTATAACACAAGCCGCTATAGATACCGCCTAATGAGCCTTTTTTCGGGATTACATCAGTTAGCCTCTTAACGCCTGAATCATGTACAGCCTGGCTTTGGTCACCACCGATTATCAATAACTCATCAAACAGTGGCCTGAGCGCCTCTAAAACACGCTTAATGAGCGCTTGTCCCTCTACCTGTACCTGTGTTTTGGATTGCCCCAGCCGACGTCCCATGCCGCCTGCCAGGATTACCCCGGTCATGTTTTTTTTATGCGATCTATTCATAACCTTAGTCAGGACTTATAAACTTAAGGCCTTACACTAAACACCGGTTTGTATCTAATAAGACCCCATTATTGGGGATCGTAATCCGTTATTTCCAGCTCATTAAATAAAAACGGTATTTCAAAAGCCGCTGACCCAGGTGAATCTGAAGCATGAATGGCGTTCTGCTCCCGGTTTTGACCGAAGCTGGCGCGGATGGTACCTGGCGCTGCTTTTTTAGAATCAGTGTCACCTAAAAGTTGGCGTACTTTACTTATGGCTTCATCGCCTTCCAACAGCGCAGCCACTACCGGCCCTGATGACATATAACTGGTTAGACTGTCGTAGAAGGGCCTTTCTTTATGTACCGCATAGAATCCCTGCGCTTGCTGTTTATCTAACTGTAGCATCTTCAGCGCCCGCAGTTTTAGTCCGTGTTCCTCTAAGATACCCAATATTTTTCCGCTATAGCCCCGGCAGACCGCATCCGGTTTTACGATAACCAAGGTTTTTTCCATTGAAACTCCCAGTGTGATTGTGGTTTTAAAATAATTCCAGTTGTTCCAGTAGCTTAAGGCTTTCTTTGACTTTAGCCGCGCTCTGCAAAAGCAGGTTTTGTTCTGCCGGGGTTAGTTTAAGCTCGATGATGCGCTCTACTCCGCCGCCGCCCAACACAACCGGCATCCCCATATATATATCGTTCAAAGCATACTCACCTTCCAGATAAGCTGAACAGGGCAGCAGTTTTTTATTATCCAGCAGAATTGCTTCGGCCATCTCTGCTGCGGCGGCCGAGGGGGCATAATAGGCGCTGCCGGTTTTTAAGTGTCCCACAATCTCAGCTCCCCCCTGGCGGGTACGCTGTACTAAACGCTCTATCTGCTCAGGGTCAAGCAACTCGGTAAGAGGTATTCCCCCCACGCTGGCATAACGCGGCAGAGGTACCATTGTATCGCCATGCCCACCCAGCACCAAGGCCTGGACACTTTGGGGGGAGACTCCCAGCTCCTGCGCAAGGAAGCTGCGAAAACGGGAACCATCCAGAATCCCGGCCATGCCGACTACTTTTTGTTTAGGAAACCCGCTTAATTTATTAACCAGATACGCCATCACATCCAGCGGATTGGTAACCACTAAAATAATAGTCTCGGGAGAGTAGCGAGTTACTTCTTTGGTGACAGAGGCTATGATTCTGGCATTTGTGGCCAGTAAGTCCTCACGGCTCATCCCCGGCTTACGGGCGATCCCGGCGGTGATAATCACCAAATCAGAATCAGCGCTGTCGGCGTAATCGTTACTACCGATGACCTGACTGCTAAAACCGCACACCGGACCTGATTCCCAGATATCCAAAGCCTTGCCCTGGGGGATACCCGCTAATATATCCAATAGCACTACATTTGCTAAATTAGTTTCGGCAATGCGCTGGGCTGTCGTGGCCCCTACATGTCCTGCTCCAACTACGGTTACCTTTTGAGGCATAGCATTACTCCGACTTTCAGGTTAATTCTATTTCGTGTTTTTATCTATAAAGGCGTTTAAAAAATCTATGGGGATAGGAAACAGGGTGGTGGTGTTTTGATCCGAAGCCACTTTGACCAAAGTTTCCAGGTATCTAAGCTGTACCGATATGGGATGTTTGCCCATCATTTCAGCCGCCATTACCAGCTTCTCGGCCGATTGATATTCACCCTCGGCGCTGATGACCTTAGCCCGCCGCTCCCTTTCAGCTTCGGCCTCACGGGCCATGGCCCGCTTCATGTCCTCTGGCAGATCCACGTGCTTTATTTCCACGTTGGAGACCTTTATGCCCCAGGGATCGGTCATTTTATCCAGAATTTCCTGAAGCTGGCTGCTTATTTTTTCGCGATCCGAAAGGAGTTCATCCAGCGTAACTTGCCCCATCACACTCCTTAAGGTGGTCTGCGCCAATTGAGATGTGGCGAACAAGAAATTTTCTATCTCAAGTACAGCCTTATTAGCATCCATTACCCTAAAATAAACCACCGCATTAACCTTCGCTGATACATTGTCGCGGGTAATGATATCCTGCTCAGGCACGTCCAGCACCACCACCCTTAATGATATCCGCGTCATGGTATCAATCGGGGCAAAGACCAGTATTAAACCCGGCCCTTTGGGTTGGGGCAACACCCGGCCTAAGCGGAAGATGACTCCCCGCTCGTATTCTTTTAATATTTTAACCGAATTTATCAAATAAACTATAATAACTAAAGGAACAATAAATGCAAACGACATGATCAATCTCTCCGCAGTAAGAGGGTAAATTACAACAAACTGATTTTAACAAGAAACGGCAGTATCTATGCTTGTTTTGCTAAAGTAATACAATCTTTACCTAGTTTATGTAATCCACATTATGGAACAAGTTTACTGGCCTGTCAAGAAAAACAGTGTGTAAGCTGTAATCCCGTTACCGGGGATTGCCGCCGGTGACAATCGCCAATCCAGGCCGGACTCCTATTTACGCGGCGCTGTATCCCTCCGAAGTCGATTATCATTACTTTGTCTCCCGCAATTTGGACGTTGGCTTATAAACCTTATCTCGCAAGGGATGTCTTGCAAACCCAGCCTGAATTTATGAATAGGTCGGGAATAATGCGGTGCTAAAATACCAAAAACGCCGCCGTCCACCTGCGGTTGAGCAATGACACGCTATAGTTAGCCTTAAATAAAAGGGGACTTATCCCGTGGGGACTTGCCCCCCCCCCTTGCTTTTTGATAGAAAACTATTATAATAGGGATACTTTTTTAACCCGAAAAATTCGGGCAGGCACAGCCTGTTTCTTCAGGACGTTGGCTTATAAAGCTTATCTCGCAAGGGATGTCTTGCAAACCCAGCCTGAATTCATGAATAGGTCGGGTTAAACTCAGCAAATAATCCGGGTTACACCTAATATTTTATGTTTAAGGAGATGCAATTGAAGCTTAAGTTAGGAATTCCCAAGGGGAGTTTACAGGAATCAACGGTCAAAATGTTTGCTAAAGCCGGTTACCGCCTGGGGGTCATCAGCCGTTCATATTATCCCAGTATCAATGATCCGGAAATTGAGGCCATGCTTATCCGGGCGCAGGAGATGGCTATTTATGTGGAAGACGGAGTATTGGATGCCGGAATTACCGGCCTGGACTGGATTACCGAACAATCCGCCGATGTAGAAGAAGTGGCCGAACTAAACTACGCCAAGGAGGGATTGCGTCCGGTAAAGTGGGTAATTGCCGTACCCAATGATTCCGATATACAAAAGGTATCCGACTTAGAAGGTAAGCGTATATCCACTGAACTGGTGGGGGTTGCCAAGAAATTTCTGCAAAAGCACAACATATCGGCCCAGGTGGAATTCTCCTGGGGCGCTACTGAGGTAAAGCCGCCGCAATTGGCTGACGCTATTATCGAGCTCACCGAAACCGGTCGTTCACTGCGGGCTAATAATTTACGGATTGTAGATACGGTCATGGAATCCACCACCAGGTTGATTGCGAATAAGACCGCCTGGCAGGATGACTGGAAACGCCAGAAGTTGGAAAACCTGGCCTGTCTTTTACAGGGGGCTATCCTGGCTGAGGAAAAAGTGGGGCTTAAAATGAATGTACAAAAAGACAAACTAGCCGCCGTGCTGGACATTCTGCCGGCTATGCAGTCCCCCACCATATCCGCTTTAAAAGATGATAACTGGATAGGCGTGGACACCATCATTGATGAAAAAACAGTGCGGGATATCATTCCGCGGCTAAAACGTGCCGGGGCCACCGGTATTGTGGAATATCCTTTGAATAAAGTGATCTGGTAATATGGATGCTAATCGCTGACAGATATAGTGTATTTGGGTTACTCACGAGCCTGTGGCAGGCTGCTGGAGGAATGAAAAATGGCTGATATTTTATTAATATATCCTCTCCTACAGGAAAGAACCTCCAAACTGGCGGAAGCTTTTCCTCCTTTAAACCTGATGTTTTTAGCCTCCCCCCTTGAGCAGTCAGACTATGAGGTTGAAATAATAGACTGCCGCCTGGTGGAAGATTTTATGGAACAAATCAAGGCCCGGGTACAGGCTAAACCCATACTGGTAGGGATAACCTGCATGACGGGGTATCAAATTATCTCCGCTCTGCAAATATGTGAGCTGATTCGTCGGACCGACCCTCAGGTACCCATAGTCTGGGGAGGAGTCAATGCTTCACTACTGCCGCATCAGACCATCAAACATCCGCTCATTGATATAATCGTACTTAATGAAGGTGAAGTTACCCTGGTAGAATTAGCGAAAACAATACAAGCGGGAGGCTCTTTAAAAGGCTTGCCGGGCATCTTTTATAAAGACGAGGGTCAGATTATAGAGAATCCGGTGCGTGAATGGGTGGACATGGAAACATTGCCCATGCCCGCCTGGCATCTCATTGAGCATAATATGGAGCACTATATACAGAATGGCTGCCTGCGGCTCCACAGTTCCCGCGGCTGCCCGCATACTTGCCGGTTTTGCTATAACAAGGGGTATAATAAAGGCCATAGATCGGCTAAAAGCGGTAAGAAAATTTGTGATGAAGTCGAATTTTTAATGCAAAAGTTTAAGGTGGACATATTTCATTTCGTAGATGATAATTTCCTCACCAATCGAAAACGGGCCGAAGATTTCTGCGGAGAGCTGAAAAAGAGAAATCTAAAGATTAAATGGGGTTTTAGCATTCGTATCGACTATGTCAAAGAACCCCTAATCTCCACCCTGGCCGAAGCCGGAGTGGATGACTGTTTCCTCGGAGTTGAATCAGGTTCTCAGAGGATATTAGATAAAATTAATAAAGGCATCAAGGTAGAGCACATTAAAGCCGCCAATTTGATGTTAAAAAAGCATAATATCAAAGGCATGTATTCTTTTATGCTGGGCTTCCCCTTTGAGAATGACGACGATGTTGCAAAAACAGTACAACTGGCAGTCGAATTATATGAGGCAAACCCTAATACGCAGTTTACCTTAAGCAACTATACCCCCTATCCGGGAACTGAACTATATAACACTATAAAAGAGTTACCGACCTTCAATGAACCTCAAACTCTGGAGGAATGGGGACAGCGTTGTTTTGCAAAAGCCGAGTCTTTCCGGCCTGCCTGCGATTATAACTTTGAAGATGTGCACTTGATGTGGGCGCTCACTTTTACCAAACCACAAAGGTTCTCGGGTTTAACCCAGGCATGGTTAGCGCCACTAAAAAAATGGGCTCATTATCGGCTTAAAAATGGGCAGGTCAGGAACACCCCCGAGTTTCACCTGCTCAAATTAGCCGGTAAACTCTATACTCCCTTCTAATTAAAATCAACCATGGGGTATATTAAACAGTGCCGGGAAGAGCTTGCCGCTTTGGGACTGGTTGATTTTAGCTGTCTTAAGTATATAAATCTGCTAAATAAAGCCAAAACCGGGCTTAAAAGACTTTATGGCCCCCATCTAAAGCCGTCCACCCTCACCGATAAAAAACTGCTGGGGCTTACTCAAAATAATTATTCTGAGAGCGAGGCATTAGCCCGGCACATAAGCCAGCGCAAAAGCCCACATTTCCTGTTTGAACACCATAATCGAAATATCTATGTAAAACTCGCCCGCCGGAATTACCCGGATTCCACTAAAAGGACTATCGCCAAAGCGGATCAAGTCTGTAAGCATGTATTTGATCTGTTGGGATACCCGGGCCAAAAATTCTCAAAAGATATTGAATGGAAAAGCGACCTGAGATTCGGTGTGTCGTGGAACGATTATTACTTAAACATAAATTGCGCCGGGCTGGGAAAACCAAGTGATATGCGCATATCATGGGAACTATCCCGCTTTCAGCATTTTATTTCATTGGGTCGGGCATACTGGTATACCGGAGATGAAAAATACGCCCGGGAATTTGTAAGGCAACTTCAAAGTTGGTGGGAAGCTAACCCTTTAGAATGGGGCAGTAACTGGACATGTGCCATGGAGGCTGCTATGCGGGCAATAAGCTGGATCCGGGCCTATTATTTTTTCCTGGACTCACCCGCGTTTACTATAGATATACAAATAGGCTTAATAAAGTCGCTGATCCAACATGGAAAATATATTCAAAGTAACCTGGAGGGTAATCCCTACGGTAGATTCGGCAACCATTATATGGCTAACGGCTTGGGGCTTTTCTGCCTGGGGCTTTTTCTTTCTGATTTTAAGGTAGGCCCCAAGTGGTTAGCCAGGGGGCTTGATATCTTATGGCGCCAGACAGAGAAACAGATTTACCCGGATGGAGTGGATTATGAGCAATCCATCGATTATCATCGCCAGGTACTGGAAATTTTACTTCTGGCTATCCAACTATGCCGACTAAACCATATAGCAGTTCCCCCGGCTATAGAAAAACGGGTAATTAAAATGCTGGAATTCGTGCTGGCCTATATCAGGCCCGACGGCAGTACCCCTATGATTGGTGATGCCGATAATGGCTGGTTGTGGAGTCAGGGGGATAACGGTCATCTGGCTTGTCTGGCTGCCGGAGCGATGCTCTTTGAAAAACCAGGGTTTAAATCAACATCCAAATTGCCGGAAGCCTCATTCTGGCTCTTGGGGATTGATAGTTTAAAGGCTTTTGATAGTGTGGCTGTTAAGGAGAAACGCCTTATTAAATCAAAAGCATATGATCAGGCCGGGTTTTACATAATGCGCCATAAAGATATACATCTGACACTGCACTGCAGCAAATACGGGCTGCACGGGCATAATGATATTTTAGGTTTTGACCTGTTTGCCCAGGAACAACACTTTATAGCCGACCCCGGCACCTATACATACAGCGGTTCGCTTAAGTGGCGCAAGCATTTTATCAGCGCCTCCTCGCACAATACGATCCGGGTGGATGAACAAGAGTTTCACCGGCTTGCCGAAAATGCGCTCTGGGTGGATGAAGAGAATCAGTATAAAATTATCAGCTGGGAAAGTTCAGCCGAATATGATTTTTTCGATGCCGAGCACTACTGCTATCATAGATTAGCCGATAAGGTCACTCACCGGCGGCAGGTATTATTTGTAAAGCAAGCCGGTTATTTTATAATCAATGATATATTGAGCGGCGGCGGTAAGCATGAAATTGAGATCATCTTCAACTTAGCTCCCACACAGGTAGAACTATCTCCCGCCGGAGTACTTAAGTCCAGCAATAATAAGGGAGCATATATGCTGATAATACCGGATACCAATCAGCAGCTTGAGGCCAAACTAACCGATAGTTGGATATCTTATGTTTATGGAGCAAAGCAAGCTACCAAAAAGATGGTTTATAGTAAACAGCTGGAGCTGCCCACTGAACTTTTTACTATAATCGCTACCGGGAACGCAGCAGAAATTCAAGCGCCGGAAACAATAGAAGGAGCTGCCCGAAAGGCTTGGAAGCAATTCACTTTACATCCAGCAGCCAAATAATTTACAATAAGTCAGCAATTAGTCCCATAAACTCAAAGAGTAAAATCAACTCATGTGGATTTCTCAGCCGTATTATCTGCTCTTACTGCTCATCCTTCCCATATTCTGGAAGTTTTCCCTGGCGCAGAAAGAGCTGTTTCCTCCGCTACGGTTTAAACTGCTAAACATAGTACGCAGCTTAATTATCATCTTCCTTGTACTGGCGTTGGCCGGGGTAAAGTTCCCACTTAAGATGTTCAAGGAATTAAACCTGGTATTCGTTACCGATAATTCTGACAGTATTTCTCCCTCCAGTCGGGAGTGGACTAAAAATTATATCCAGCGCACTATAAAAGCCATGCAAGGCGATGATAAGATAGCCTGGCTGAGTTTTGGTAAGCAGGCGTACCTCGAACAAAAACCGGTTGAGAAGGCAGAGGCGCTGGATAAAATATCAGGCCGGGATTCGTGGAATAGGCCGGGAGAAGAATTCACCAACATAGAAGCCGCTTTACGTTTGAGTATGACCACCGTCCCTGAGGATGCGGTGGGCCGCATTGTACTCTTTTCAGATGGAAATGAGAATGTCGGTCAGGCACTGAGCGCCGCTGGCTTAGCCAGGAACAGAGGAATAAAGATATATCCAATCCTTCCACCGCAACAGCACCTCCGGGAGGTATTGATCGAGCAATTAAGCGTACCCAAAAAAGTAATGCTGGGAGAGACTTTCAGCCTGAAGACTAATATCGCCAATCTGGGGGTGGAACCCTGCCCGGCAAAATTAAAAATTTCAAAAAACAAAGAGCCTCTTCTTACAACTTCGCTCACTCTTTCACCGGGAATCAACCTTTTTAGCCAGGATGAGGTGTTGCTGAAAACCGGCGCTTACCAATACACCGCCTCCATCGAAGCTGTCTGCGATACTAATATGAGCAATAATACAATAATGGCCCAGGTATTGGCTGGCGGAAAACCTAAAATTCTATGTATCGACGGCCATAGTGGGCGCAGTTCTTTCTTAAGTGAAGCGTTGAAGCTAAAAGGGGTGGATGTAATAGTTGAAGACCAGCATCATATCCCCCAAAAGTTATCGCAGCTGGCACAATTTGACGCCCTGGTATTCAACAACATATCCCGCTCGCAAATCAACGAATCACAAATGCAATTGATAAAGGATTATGTTTCCGATATAGGGGGAGGATTTGTGATGATCGGGGGAGAGAATAGTTTCAGCGCCGGCGATTATACCAAGACGCCAATTGAAGAAATCCTGCCGGTAAACATGGGTCAAAATATTTCTTATAAGTTCAAACAGATGTTATTAGTACTCATCATTGACATATCCTCCAGTATGCAGGGTCAGAAGATTGCCCTGGCCCGTGAGGCAGCCCTGAAGGTGGCCAATCAGTTGCGGAATAACGATATGCTGGGAATAATCCTGTTCGACTCCAAACACCATGTGTTGTTGGATCTGCAGTTTTTGTGGAACAATCGGGATAGCGTCATAAAAAAGATAAAAACCATCCGTACCGGTCAAGGAGGTACCAATATATATCCAGCCCTGGAGCAAGCCTATCAAACGCTTAAGGCAAAAAGAGAACATGAAAAATCGCCGATGCAGGTAAAACACATTATTCTACTTTCAGACGGCAAAACCTACGGGGGTGATTTTGATAAATTAGCCAGCGATATTGCCAAGGATCATATGACTGTTTCCAGTATCGCCATTGGCCCTGAAGCCGATGTTAATCTGCTGGCCAAGATATCCCAGATGGGGAAGGGACTGTTTCACCACCCGCAAGATGTAAGTAAATTGCCCCAGGTATTCTTAACCGATATAGAAAGCGCTATTTCCAAATCACCTTTTGTGGAAAAACCCTTAACGCCCAAACTGTCCCCTGAGAGCAAAGCATTAAAAGGCATGAAACAAAGCCAGATCCCCCCCCTAAAGGGCTATATGGTTACCACTGCTAAAGCCGGGGCCGAGCTGGCGCTAACCTCCGATACCCGGGGCATGGAGGACCCCATACTGGCTACTTGGCGCTACGGACTCGGCAAGACTGTCGCCTATACCTCAGACGTAGATGGACGCTGGTCAGCCGAGTGGATCGGCTGGTCCAGTTTCAGCCGCTTCTGGTCGCAAGTCATTCGCTTTGCCATGAAGCAGAAGGCTGATTCCGCATTGGATATTTCCGCCCAGCGGACTCCCGAGGGGGCTGTATTGGATGTAAGCCTGGCATCTCACTCCAGCATAATGGGGAAATTAGAAGCGGTACTGTGGGGACCTGATCAACAGCGCCAATACCTGAAGCTTAAAAAGATAGGTACCGGAAAGTATCAAGCACCCTTTAAAACCTCCCAATTCGGGTTATATATGGTCAGCGTAAACCAGAGGCAGAAGGGGAAACTGGTGAATCTCAAAACTGCCTGAGTCATAGTTTCCCCGTTTTCGGATGAATACCGGAAACTCAGACCTAACCTGCAACTGCTTAAGCAGTTGGCTACTATAAGCCAGGGCCGCTACAACCCTGAACGAAATGATATATTCTTAACTCCCCCTGATGAGGTATATAAGCCCTATGATATCTGGCAGATACTGGTAGTGCTGGCTATGTTGTTGTTTGTAGCTGATGTGGCTATTAGAAGGCTATGGCTGTAAAATCAAGCATTTTGTTGTCAGGCTGCTCACACATCTCCCCCGAATGTTGATGGTTCATTATGTTGTGGTTATTTTATGCCTTAACCTGTGCTTTTTCATGGGCTACTGTCGATGCTCTAAGCAAGCGCGGATTAGCAAGAGAGAACGAGTTAGTAGTAGCCTGGGCAAGGGTGGGCTATGCGGTGCCCTTCCTGCTTTTGACCTGGCCTTATATCAATGTCCCCCCGCTGGATAATACTTTCTGGCTGGCTACCGCCATAGCTGTTCCCTGCGACATCGCAGCCCTGCTGCTTTACGTACGGGCGCTAAAGATATCCCCGATGTCGCTCACCATTCCCTTTCTGGCCTTAACTCCTATATGCGTACTGCTGACCTCTTTTTTGATACTGGGAGAGGTGCCCAGCAACCTGGGATTAAGCAGCATACTGCTTATTGTCATCGGGATATATATGCTGAATGTGCATACCACTAAGCGAGGTTTATTGCAGCCCATAAGAGCTATCGCAAATGAACGGGGATCACTGCTCATGATCGCCGTGGCTATGATCTACAGCATCAGCTCCACCATGGGCAAGCTGGCTATTACCCACTCTGAGCCGGTTTTCTTTGGCTTATTTTACTATATTATCTTAAGCATTGCCTTCTCACTGGTAGTATTGCCCAAACTGGGCCGTTGCAGCCGTCAAATATTCTCCCGCCCAAAACTTTTTTTGGCTATCGGCTTTTTTAATGCGCTGATGATCCTGACCCACTTTCTGGCAATGGATTTGACCCAGGTAGCCTATATGATTGCGGTCAAGCGCACTAATATCCTGTTTAGCGTACTATATGGCTATTTTTTGTTCGGTGAGCAAAACATCGCTGAGCGGGCTTTGGGGAGTGGGCTGATGCTGCTGGGGGTTCTACTGATCGCCTTCGCTTAAGCCAGGCGAGACCTGGATTAATTACGCGATAGCTTTTATTAGCTGAAAACAGGCCCCTGCCGGAATCGGGTATATGACCCTGGGGTACTGACCCTGTCATGCAGACAACGGCGGGGGCTTACTTATAGGGCAAATGCATTGTTTTACATTACCAAAGCAAACCTGGCATCAATACTGCTGAAACAGCTTACCCCACTTGGTTTTTAGCATCTGGTTCACCCGCTTTTTGCCGATAAAGGGATACCAGTAGTAATCATGATATAGAATTGAGGCCACATACGACCAGGGAGCAAGCACTGTTTTGAGCAAAAAATTCTCCAGTGGTTTTAGCGGCCCCCAATAGATAGCCTTTTGTCCCCGGCTGGCGAAGGTGTTTTCTCCCCCGGAGAAGTGCCAGTTAATACCGGATATGTCTTCACCCACGATCTCGATTTGTTTTATGTCGCCACAGCCTAATCCCCGCTCATGGGCCAGCCGGATAAATTTTAGATCCATAGGCTCGAAGCCCATCATCTTGGCCGATACTGCGTCGATGGCCACCTGATCAGCGCTGGCTAAAATATAATCCTTCACATGCGGTCTCATGCAGCGCGGTCCCGGGCCGTCTCCGGCAAAGGTGCCGTCCATCACCGCAAAAATCCCGCCGTGAATCTCCTTTTGGATAGTAAGTAGATCTACCAGCGTTTCATGGATCACGCTATGCGTCCAGTGGCGCTTCTCATGCAGCAGGCCGCCAAAGGCGTTCTTCATGGC
This sequence comes from bacterium, assembly GCA_024277605.1. GTDB lineage: Bacteria > SZUA-182 > SZUA-182 > SZUA-191 > JAJRXT01 > JAJRUS01. Next base: position 5,075 of record JAJRUU010000168.1, on the reverse strand, counting down.
CCCGGTCATGGTGGTAAACACGTGGGTCTTCATGGTCGGCAGGTGGATAATATTCTCCCCGATCATGCGCTTGGGGATCTGGATTCCATGTTTATATACATCTTTCAGTACCAGCATCTCACCCTTGGGCTCATAAGTAATCCACTCCTCGCCCTCATACAGGTGAATGTTTCTTAAGTTGTACTTGTCCACCACCGGCTTCTGCTTGTTGAGTTTCTCGCCCTTCCTGGAATTTACCACCACCGTGCGGTTATGGCAGGCATGGATTAACTCTTCCTTATACCCATCGGCCAACAAGGTTTTTATAACCCCTTCCAACTGCCAAGGGGTGGTTGAGCAAGCAGGATAGAAATGATGCCAGGAAATATTGACTTTAAGGGCGGTATCATTCTCTTTAGGTAAATACTTTTGATACTCCGCCAAATTCATCAGCTTTGCATAATCTTCCATTACCGTTTCGGGTTTTGTTTTTAAAACCGCTACTTTAGCCTTCATCTTTTGGACACTCCTTATTCGGACTCTCTATACTCTTGCTGTATAGAGAATAACCTCGACTGTAATTAGCCACAAAACCACATTTATAATCAGCGGCACATCGGTTAGCATAATGGTAGTGGGACTGCCTCCTTTACCCTTTTGGTGTACCAGATACAAATAGCGAAAGATACCATAGAGCACAAAGGGAACGGTTAAATTCAAGTACGGGGTATTGAATTTAGCAATGGTCTCAGCAGACATGGTATACAGCGCATACGCCATGAGGGTGGAAGCAGTAACCACTGCAATCATTTGATCCAAAAAATAGGGGCTGTATTCCCTCAATATTTTTCGATGCTCAGTCGCCTGTTTGTCTAATATCGTTAATTCATGCCGCCGCTTACTTAACGCTAAGAACAATGCCAACAGAATAGTGCATAGCAATAACCATGAGGAAATCTCCACCTGGATGACCAATGCTCCGGAGACCACCCGCAACACAAACCCCAAAGCGATGACCATTACATCCACAATCACAATTTGCTTTAATTTCAGCGAATAGCCGACCAGAAGAGCAAAATAAATTGCCGCTACCATACCGAACTTTGGCTCCAGCCAAAAAGAGAGCACCAAGCACAAACAGCCCAAACCAATACTGGTTATTATGGCTACTTTGGGGTTTAACCTGCCAGAGGGAATCGGCCGCTTACACTTTAGCGGATGCTGGCGATCATTCTCTATATCCAGCACATCGTTTATCAAATAGATACAGCCCGAGATCAGGCAAAAGATAAAACAAGCCACACAGACCTTATACAGCATGGTAAGGTCGTGCAAATTTTGGGAGAAAATAATGGCTGCAAATATGGATAGATTCTTTATCCATTGCTTGGGACGCAAGGATTCAATAAGCGCTGTTAACATTTTGTGCTCGGATTATTTGCTGCTGGCTGTGGAAAGTTGCTCAACACGCTTTTGTGCTGCTGCTGCGAATTTACTCTCTGGATATTTTTTAAGTAGCTTTTCATATTGCCTTATAGCCCTATCGTTTTTCTGTTGTTCCTCATAGCACCTTGCATTTTGCATTATCGCCTGCTCAGCCAGCTCTAATGTAGGATAGAATATAGCAACTTTGGTATATTCCACTCTTGCCTTTTTATAATCTTTGTTTTGGTAATACGCTTCTCCCAAATTATATTGAGCCCTTGGCACCAAATAATGTTTGGGATGTTTATCCATTACTATACTGAATTCCTTGATCGCCGCATCAGCCTTCTGTTGCTTTAAGTTAACTTCCCCTAACCCAAAGTGGGCATCAGCTTCCAGCTCTTCAGCCTCATTAGCCAAAATTTTGTTGAAGGCCTCAGCCGCCTCAGCGTACCTTTCTGTCAGTAAGTAGATATTTCCCAATTTAAGTAAGCTGGGATTAATCAACTTGCTCCCGCTCTTACCGAGTACTTGAGAAAAAGCGGCCTCGGCTTCGGTGTATTTTTTTAGTTCAAAGTATCCCTGACCAATTTGAAACTGGGCGTCATCAAATAGGTCGCTATCCGGTTTTTTAGCTGTAAACTGGGAAAATTTGGCAATTGCGTTCTCATAATCTTTTTCCTTATAATAATATTCTCCCCCTTTGTATACTGAATCCGCCCAATAGACACTGTCTGGGTGTTTGTCCGCAATGGTACTAAAATTTTCAAAAGCGGCCTTACTTTCTTTTAATTCATCATAAAGCCAGGCCAGATCATACGTGGCCGCCACCGCCAATGTATGCTGTCCATGTTCTTCCATAATCTGCTTATAGACTGCAATTGCATCTTGGTGCTGCTTTAGGTTATATAAACAACCGGCCTTCTGATACAGTGCCTCCACAATCCATTTGCTTTCTTTGTTACTTACTACCTGATCAAAAGTGGAAATAGCCTTATCCCACTGCTTTAACTGATTATAGCCTACCCCTAGCTTATAAGTGGATTCATCCGCCAAATCGTTTTTGGGATATTTTTCAATAAAGTTTTTAAGCTCGTTATTGGCAGCCTCATAATTTTCCAGCCGAAAATAAGACTGTCCAATAAGATAATGAGATTCAGCCACCAATTGGTGCTCAGGATATTTATCCACCAACTGCTTGAAATATTCGATGGACCTTTTAACATTAGCCTGTTGTGTCTCATCGAGTTTTTGATCGCCGGCCCCTTTTTCACTCAATAAAATAGAGGAACCGCCGACCGCAAACATGGACTTTGCCACTAATTCGCTTTCGGGATAATTATCTATCACTTTTTGGTAGGCTCTGATGGCCTTCCCATATTCTTTCAGGTCTGTATACGCCACTCCGATCTGAAATTGGGCTTCAGCCAATGACTCAGCTTTAGGATAGCCTGATAAAAACTTTTCGAATTCGGCGATAGAATCCTGATACTTCTGCTGCTTATACAGGGTCAATGCCAGCCAGTATTGCGCATCACTGGCATAGCCCGACTCATTCTTGGGGTCTGTATCCAAAATCTTCTTATACGCCGCCAACGCTTCTTCATATTGGTCTAAAGCATAATGGGCATCTGCTATCCTAAGTTGAACCTCCTGTCGATAAGCGGTCTCGGGAAACTTTACAACCAATTGTTTGAATTGTGCTATTGCGTCATCAAATTTCTTTTGCTTAATTGCGCTGTAACCGGAACCATAGATGGCCCGCTCCACAAACTTCCCATCTGAGAATTGGTCGATTACTATCTGGTATTCCTTATCAGCTGCTTCATACTCACCCAGTAAATATAGAATTTCAGCGGTCGAGTAATGTGCTCCACCTACATATTGGCTATCCGGGTGTTCTTTAATTAATTTTTCGAATTCGGCTTTAGCGGCTTCATATGATTTTTTGTTGAAGTAATTTTCACCCATCAGGAACCTAGCTTCGGCGGCAAATTCACTAGCCGGAAATTTCTCCAGGAGGTTCTTGGCGGTAGCCAGCGCTTGATCGTAATCTTTCAACAGATTGTAAGCTGAAGCCATACCCATCATGGCATCATCCGCATATTCAGTGTCTAAATGATCCTTTATTACCGGCTGATAACCTTTTGCGATCGCTTCTGTATATTGCTTTAATTGATAGTGGGTTTCTCCCAGCATAAATTGCGCCTCAGCCTGATACTTGCTTTGAGGATAATCCTTTATGAGTTTGCCGAAAGCAGCTGAAGCCGCAGAAAAGTCCTTTAATTGATAATTGCTCAAGGCGATTAAAAATTGGGAATTGGCGGCATATTGTGATTTGGGGTTGGCGGTAAGCAATTGCTTGGCAGCCTCAATTGATGCGTTATAATCCTTCTCATTATAACTTATTTCAGCAATGTGAAAGATGGATTCCTCGGCAAAGGTTGATTTGGCTTGTTCTGTGACGATTTTGCGGAAATACTCGATAGATTTTTTGGGTTTATTGTCACTTAAGTAACTCCAGGCTAAACCATATATCACATTATCCGTGTATTTGCTGTCGGGATAATCGGTCAGGAAGTTTGAGTATGCTGTTTGTGATTCTGTGTATTTCTTTAGTTGAAACAGCGCTTCAGCTATCAAATATTTAGCGTCTTGGACCGATATATTCTGGGGGTATTTTGCCAGCGCCTCCTGGTTGGCGGTAATAGACTTATCGTGCTCCCCTTTCTCATAATAGCAAAGGCCAATCTTAAAGGCGCTGTCCTTTGCTTCCTGGCTATCGGCATGGGTCTGCATAACCTGTTTATATAATTCTATAGCCTGGTCATGCTTTTCCAGTTGTTGATAGGACAATGCCAGGGCATATTGTGCCGCAATAAGGTGTTTACTGTCTGAATACTGCTGGGTTACCTTTAGATAGCTTTGACTGGCTTCTGTATATTTCTTCAAATGATAGTATGATTCACCTAACATAAACAGGCTTTCAGCCGCCTTCTGGGGATCGCTGGAAGCGCTTGCCTGGTTAAAGGAAACCGTTGCGCTTTCAAAATCATCCAGTTTGACATAACACCAGCCCAGCCAAAAATGGATATCCACCGGGTCTACACCCTCCAGGTTATCCTTTAGTATCTTCTTGTACTGAACAGCCGCTTTGGCATAATCCTCGGTTAGATAATAACAATCCGCTATGCGTAACCTGGCCTCATTTGATTTGTCACTGGCGGGATACTGCTTTATTAACTTCTTATATTCCGCCAATGCTGTTTTATACTCTTTTAAATTAAATTGGCATTCACTGATCCAATATTGCGCTTCAGAAGCCAGAGAATGTTTCGGCGCCATTTCCAGCAACGATGCAAACTGTTCAATGGCCAATTCATACTCTGAGTTACTATAGAATTCCGCTCCCAGTGTGAACAACTTTTCGACTTCGCCGGCATAAGCCGACTGGTTGAAACTAAAGGCACTGACCACGAAGCAGAATGCCAGAATAAAAGCGACACAAACTCTTTTATACGTAATCTTATTAAACATAAAGCTTTTTCCTCTGCATTGGTTAATTATGTAACTAAGTTAACATGACTAATTTGGTGTACCAGTTCCTGATAGTTTTCCCCTCGAGGAATCAGCTCGACCAGCCTTGCAGTTTCCTCAATTTTATGCAACGT
>JAJRUU010000167.1 GCA_024277605.1 bacterium | reverse complement strand
GAACAATTCGTTTATATCTACTCATATATTGTAGCCATTCTGAACTTCATTTTACCCCAACACCGCTCCAGTGCTGGCCGAGCTAACTAATTTGGCATAGCGGGCCAGCCAGCCGGTTGTTATCTTGGGTTCCGGGGCGCACCAGGCGGCCAGGCGTTTTTCTATCTCCGCCTGATCTATTAGTAAATTTAATTGCCGGGAGGGAATATCAAGCATAATCCGATCCCCATCCTGAACAATAGCCAGAGGGCCACCCTCGGCAGCTTCAGGGGAGATATGACCGATACAAGGCCCGCGGGTACCGCCTGAGAATCGTCCATCGGTAATCAGGGCCACCGACTCTCCCAATCCCATACCCATCAGCGCCGCAGTTGGAGAAAGCATCTCCCGCATTCCCGGGCCGCCTTTGGGTCCTTCATATCTGATAACCAGCACCTCACCGGCTTGTATTTTCTTATCCATAATTGCCTGCATAGCATCTGCTTCAGCATCAAACACCCGAGCCACTCCCTCAAATTTTAACATCCCGGCTGAGATGGCCGACTGCTTGACCACCGCGCCATCCGGCGCCAGATTACCACTCAATATAGCCACTCCGCCTTCTTTATGATAGGCTTTATTTTGCGGGCGAATAACCTCTTCATCTACTATCTGCGCCTCAGCCGCAATTTGCCTTATATCCCGGCCATCCACCGTTACAGCAGATTCAAGCTGCTCGTGCAGCCGTTTTAGTACCGCAGGAATCCCGCCGGCATACTCCAAATCCTCCATAAAATACTCACCCCCAGGCCGCAGGTCAGTAATATGCGGGGTTTGGCGGCTTATATCATCAAATATTTTAAGCGGCAACTCAATACCGGCATCATGCGCAATAGCCGGAATATGCAATACCGAGTTGGTAGAACCACCCAGGGCCATATCCACCCGAATGCCGTTCTCCAATGCCGACTGGTTGATTATTTTTCTGGCGCTTATATCTTGTTCAATTAACTCAACTATTTTCATTCCGCTCTCAAAGGCCAGCCTTTTTTTCTTGGCCGATACGGCCAGTGCGGTAGCACAGCCAGGCAGCGACATTCCCATGGCCTCGGTTACACAAGCCATGGTGTTAGCCGTATATAACCCCTGACAGGAACCAGGCCCCGGACAGGCGCTCTCCTCAAATGAGCATAACTCATCCTCGGTTATCTTACCCGCCTGATAACGACCCAGCGCCTCAAAAGTATCCCGTACCAGCGATCTTCGCTGCCCCTTATAGCGCCCTGCAAGCATCGGCCCGGCAGTAACCACAATAGCCGGGATATTTAAGCGGGCAGCCGCCATCAGCATGCCGGGGGTTATCTTATCGCAATTGGTAAGCAGTACCAGGCCATCCAGCGCATGCGCCTCGGCCACTGACTCTATACAATCGGCGATCAACTCGCGTGACGGCAGGGAATAGTGCATCCCCCGATGCCCCATGGCAATACCATCGCAAATACCGGGAATCCCGAAGATAAAGGACACCCCGCCTCCGCTATGGACGCCCTTTTCAATAGAGCGTTCCAGATCACGCATACCCACATGCCCCGGAATAAGGTCGGTGAAACTGGAGGCTACACCTATATAAGGCTTATCCATAGCAGACCGGCTCAAACCGGTAGCCTGCAATAGTGCCCGATGAGGAGCCCTTTCGGCCCCTTTTTTAATCACATCACTACGCATTTTTTATCCCCAAATACATACATAACCTGATCTATTCATAAACTCAGACTAGATTAGCCAGACCTCTTGTGAGATAAGGTGTATGAGCCAACGTCCTTGAGAAACAGGCTGTGCCTGAAGAAACAGGCTGTGCCTGCCCGAATTTTTCAGGATAAAAAGATCAAACCCTTGGGGGCAGACACCGCCTGCTTTAATCAAAGTGGACATTGCCCCCCCTCCCCCAAGATATTGGTCTTTTATGAAGGTATTATTTTCCCGACTGCTTACGGTAATTTATAACAATTTGATGTAATTGATCTTTAACTTTAAGTTTTATTTTTTTAATATCTTTTTTTTCTTTTTGCTGTTCAGGCGTAAGAAATACCTTATCTGCCAGCTCTTCTAACTGTTGTTTGTATTGGCGGTGTTTTTGCTCCAAGCGACTGTATTCATCATCATGCTCGCGCAGATACTCCTTTATCTGATCCTCATTCATAGCACTCTCCTCCTTTATAGTATGTCATAGTGGAGACAAAAATATTAAGTCTAACACAATGAAAATATTATAAAAGCGATAACAGGTTTTGTCAAGGTCATAAATGGACCATGGATAGTAATCCCTCACCCGATCTATTCACAAATTCAGACTGGGTTTGCAAAACACCCCTTATGAAATAAGGCTTGTGAGCCAACGTCCTATATAAACTTATAAATAGACCGGGTTTAAAAAAACGAGGGAAATGAGGTAATCAAGGTTCAGACCTAACAAAAAGCGATTGTTATGTAATATACATATTCAGGGGTTGTTATACTATCGGGTAACTATAACTGATAGGGTGTATTTACTTGACAAGGTTAGAATAGTTTGTATACTTAATACAACAATGTAATGTAATGTAGCATTAACTTGATTTTTATGTACAAAAGCGAGTAGAAAAATTGTAATGAACTCTCCCCGCAGCAGAGCTGCGAGGAATTCTTTTGATTAAATGCACGGATCAATTTGAATAATTACAGTATATGCAATCAGTTGTTGATGCATATTTTACAGGTTAGTGTGATTAAGTAATTTTTGGTGTGGCGTCATGGATGGATGCCGTAGGGAGGTTGTATGACCAGGATGATCATTGTGGGCGCCGGTAAGGGTGGGACGGCTTTGCTGCCCATATTTTATGCTGATAAGGATATTGAAGTTGTCGGGGTAGCTGATACGAGCCCTGATGCTGAAGGTATACGATTGGCTAATAAATTGGGTGTTCCTGTAAGTCAGGATTTCAGGCAATTGATTGAGACTACATCGGCGGATGTGATTGTTGATGTTAGCGGGAATCCTCAAGTGACACAAATTATAAATGAGATAAAGCCCCGCAAGGTGGAGCTGATTGGCGGTTTGAGTGCGAAGCTGTTGTGGGATATGGTAGCGGAAAGGGAAAAGCGAGAGGCAGAGATTACTAAAAGCCTTAAAGAACATAAGGCCTTATATAATATTGGCTTGATGCTGGCATCAGCCGTAAGTACGGAACAGGTGTTTGAAACCGTTGTTCATTCGGCGATGGAAATCACCAATGCTCCCGCCGGTAGTCTGACTTTATATGATAAGGAAAAGAATCTGGCAAGATTGGTGGTTACGGTGGGGTTGAGTAAAAAATTTTCTCAAGTTGAAAGCTGGCCCTGCCGCAAAAATGGAATAACGCATTACATTGTTGAGAATCGTAGCTCTAAGGTCATCTGCGATATAAGTCATGCTGAACCAGAGATGGACACCCCGTTGATTGCCGAAGAGGGTATAAAATCGTTAATCGCCACTCCTCTTATCTTTGAGCAGGAGATTGTGGGTATTTTGTACGTGGATGATTTCAAGCCACGGCAGTTTACTCAGCGTGAGGTATCTATCCTGAATCTGCTGGCCAATAAGGCTGCTTTAGCAATTCAAAAGACCAGTATATTAGAAAAATTATCTCAAGCCAATCGCTTGAAGTCTGAATTTTTAGCCAACATGTCTCACGAATTGCGCACGCCGCTCAATTCAATTATCGGTTTTTCTGAATTATTGTTAGACCAAATACCGGGAGCAATTAACCAGGATCAAAGGCAATGTGTAAGTGATATTTTAGGCAGTGGGCAACACCTGCTGCAATTGATTAACGACATACTGGATATATCTAAGATTGAATCCGGAAAAACAGAAATTTATTTGGAAAAAATCGATTTTGAAAAACTAACCAACGAAGTAAAAAGTACGATTAACTCATTAGCCAAACAGAAATCGCAAACTTTTGAAGTAAACATAGCCGATGACGTTGATACAGTACATGTCGATAGGCGGAAAATTAAGCAGGTTATGCTAAATTTACTGGGAAATGCGGTGAAATTTACCCCGGAAAATGGGAGAATTGAACTTAGAATAGTTAAAAAAGGGTCTGATTACCTGATAACCGTGAAAGACGATGGCGTGGGAATTGCGCAAGAACAGCATGATGTAATTTTTGATGAATTTCGGCAACTGGATGGCTCGCATACCAGAAAATATGAGGGGAGTGGTTTGGGCTTGGCCCTGGCAAAGCGTTTCGTGGAATTGCATAATGGAAAACTATGGGTTGAGAGTGAATTGGGCAAGGGCAGTTGTTTTCAGTTTTCTCTGCCCATATCCCAGCCCCAAGTAGAGCGAATAACAAGAAAGGGTGTGCAGCAAGAATATCGGAAACCTTTGCCCGCCAGAAAAGATAAGACGGAAAAATACAAGATATTAATTGTGGAAGATGACAGCCATTCGGTTGATATACTGAGGACGTATTTAGAAAAAGAGAATTATGAAGTTTTTGTGGCAGATAGCGGAGATTATGCCTTGGAGTTGGCTAAACGGATTAAGCCGGCTCTTATCGCCCTGGATATAAAGCTTCCCCAAAAGGATGGCTGGCAAGTACTGCGGGAGCTGAAATCCAGCGCTGAAACTCAGTCCATCCCTATTGTAATAATGTCTATTATAGATGATAAAGAACTGGGTTACAGATTGGGGGCGGCAGAATATCTTGTGAAACCGTTTGATAAGCAAGAAATGTTAAAAAAGGTGTTAGCCCTATGCCGCCAATGCTGATTAGACAGAGGAGAAAACAGAGAACAATATTTGATGGAGTCGTAAAAAGTCAGAAAACACAGATTATTGTCATTCCCGCGAAAGCGGGAATGACGACTTTTTACGAGACCATCATATTTGTGCTGTGGTTACAAAGGTAAGGGGGAACATTATAGAGTAGGATGGAGATGATATTTACGTGTCTGGATGTAAGAAGATATTGATAGTTGAGTATAGTGACCGTGACAGACGGCTTATCCGAATGGTGCTTAACCCCCATGGGTACCTTTTATTGGAAGCGGATGACGGTGAACAAGGGCTGGCTTTGGCGCTTGCCGAGAAACCGGATCTGATAATTATGGACGTAAGATTACCCGAGATGAATGGCTTAGATGTGGTCAGAAAACTACGGGCCACTCCTGGGTTTGAACATATACCTATTATAGCGGTTACTGCATACGCTATGCGGGGAGATGAAGCTATGGTGCTGGAAGCAGGATATGACGTTTATATGTCTAAACCGATTCATATTAATACATTAATCGAGCAGGTGAAGAATTTCCTGACAGATTAGGGGGGATAAAGGTATGTCTGACAGGGACGACTCGATGGGTAAGGTTTTGGTGGTGGATAATGATCCCAAGACCTTAAAGGTATTGGAAATGCGCTTGCGGAGCGAGGGTTATACAATAGCTTCAGCCGTAGATGGTAAGCAGGCTTTGGAGGTGTTTGATACAGCAAATCCGGATTTGGTGTTGGTCGATGTGAATATGCCGGGAGTGAGTGGATTGGATGTGCTGGCTGAAATAAAGCTTAAAATACCGGAGATGCCGGTGGTGGTAATGACTGCCTTTAGCTCGGAGGAAGTGGCGGTAGATGCAGTAAGAAAGGGCGCCAATGATTATGTTACCAAACCATTCAACAGCAAGGAAATCTGTCAGGTGGTCAGGGAGAACTTAGAGCGCAGTCGAATGTTGAAGAACCGTGGACAGCTGATACAAAAGCTAGAGGCCAGCTCAACTGATTTAATCAACAAAGTCAAGGAATTGGAAGGATACAATCGTGAGTTAATTAATTCCATGAGCGCCAAGTCAGAGATATTGGGCGATCTGGAAACCACCAACAGAAAATTACGGGAACTTTACACTCGTGACGGGCTTACAAATTTATATAACCATGCCTACTTTCAAGAGCGGCTGTCCGAAGAGTTCAGCCGTTGCAAGAGGTACAACAACGTTCTGTCTTTTGTAATGATCGATATAGATAATTTTAAACAGATTAATGACAACTATGGTCACCTGGTGGGCGATGAAGCGCTTAAAAGAGTCTCCAATTTATTGATGGAATCAATAAGGGGGATTGATATCGCCGCCAGGTATGGTGGAGAAGAATTTGCACTCATATTACCCCAAATCGGGGTTAAAGGGGCAAAGCAATTAGCAGAGAGGCTAAGGCATGGCGTAGAATCATCTATTAACAATATAAATAATCAGCCGATTAAAATTACTATAAGTCTGGGAATAGCTACTATGCCCAATCCACAAATTAAGACCAAAAAAGATTTGATAAAGGCGGCTGATAGCGCTCTGTATAAAGTAAAGCGTAACGGGAAAAACGGAGTATTAGTGAGTGAGTGAATTAGTCGGTCATGTGGCGGCAAGTTGATATTTCAATGCATCAGCCAGCCGCTTTATTCCAGACTCCAGCTCTTCCAGCGGGGCATTAGAAAAACTCAGGCGCAGTGTATTCTCCCCGCTTCCATCAGTAAAAAATGCAGATCCGGGAACAAATGCCACCCCGCGCTTAATACTCTCCTTTAATAGCTCTGTGGAAGAGCTTCCTTCCGGCAGAGTAACCCACGAGAAAAGCCCACCCTCGGGTTTTGTCCATTTTATCCCCGGCGGAAAATATCTTTTCATTGCCGAAAGCATGGCATCCCGCTTTTTGCCGTATTCTTTGCAGAGGAGCTTTATATGCTGATCTAAATGCCCCTCGCGGCAGTATTCATAAATTACACGCTGAGAAAAAGTATTGCTGTGTAAATCGACTGACTGTTTCGCCAGAACCAGTTTCTTTATTACCTTTTCATGGGCGACAACCCACCCCAACCGATGTCCCGGTGTTATAGTTTTAGAAACAGTGCCTAATAAGATAGTGTTTTCAGCACAGGATAGCGATTTTATGGTAGGCAAAGGCTCTCCGCTATAACGCAATTCACCATAAGGGTCATCCTCCAGCACCGGGACTCGGTACAAAACAGCAAGCTCAGCTAATTTTTGGCGTCTGTCTAAGGGGAGGGTTACCCCGGCTGGATTCTGAAAGTTGGGCAACGTGTAAATTAAAGCGGGCCTGTTTTTGCGTAATGCTTATTCCAATAGACCGATTTGTAATCCCTGCTCGTCAATCGGAAGCGAACAAAAATTGGCGCCATATGTAGTGAACGACTGGATGAGGCCCAAATAGGTGGGATGTTCGGTAAGCACTACATCCCCCGGATTTATAAATAACTTGCCCACTAGATCCAATCCCTGTTGAGAACCGTTGGTGATTATAATATTTGAGGCATCAGTAGCAATTCCTTGATTACTCAACCTCTCAGCTAAAAATTCCCGCAAAGGGATATAGCCTTCGGTTATACTGTATTGCAATGACTGGACGCCATCATCCTTGAGAACTCGCTTAGTAGCCGCAGTAATTTCTTTTAAGGGTATTAATCTGGGGTCGGGTACTCCGCCAGCTAAAGATATGATATTCCCTTTATCCTGTAGTTTAAGTATTTCTCTTATTATAGAACTGCTCATGCGCAGGGCAGCTTGTGAAAATTTCCAGTCAAAGCCCATAATTATTTCAATTCTGTAAATGGTTGGTGGATAGGTTTTGTTGTTGTAACAGCATTTGCCTGTTTCGGCGCAACGGGATTCTCTGCCGACGTAAATTTTGCGAAGCGGCATCTTCTGAAGCGGAAACCAGCTCCACACTTGGGGACTTGTCCCCCGGCGCTTGCTCCGGCTCGAGCGGAGATGTGATTTCATGCTCGACTATTGCTTCAGTCTGTTCTTCCATACCCGGATAAGATATTATTTTCGGTTCCTGATATTCTCTTATTACTATAGTTGGCCCCCGGTGAACCGGTTCCTCAAACAGGAGAGAGCAGGCTACGCAGAGGCTTAATCCACAAGCACAAACTATCATTAAAATCACTCGCAACTTAATCACCATTCTTGTTAAGCGTATTCAGACTGGATTTAATCCGGGTAATCAAATCATCAATCAGGTGGGGGAAGGGCTGCGAGCTATAACCCGCCAATTCAACATGAGCTATTTTTAAGGGGAGTAATATCTTGGGAACTCTGCTTGAGGCAATCGCAACGGCAATAGCCGGGGTGATCTCTCCCATCATGGAATTAGCCAGTATTATCGACCACGCACCGACGATCAGATCAACGAACTGAATGCTATATATTATCGCATTTTCTCCTGAGGCGCCTCGGTTGGCCTTAGCCTTCATCATGTTAGCAGTGGCCATGGCATTGGTTCCGAGCGCCATAACTTCCAGCTCTGTGGAAATCTCTTCTCTTATGCGTTTTATAATATTACTGCCAATTCCACCACCCTGGCCATCGATGATCCCAATACTTATATTACTCATTCGTTATGAGTTGTTTGAATATTAAAAGCATTCATATATCTAATGATAGGTGTGCTCATTTATGGGAATTGTCAGCTAGGTCGGCCAGCATCTTGGTAATTATTCGCTTGAGTTCATCCATTTTAAACGGTTTGTTTAAGTATTCAAAAGCGCCAAGATTCATAGCCTCAAGATATGAATCCACTTCTCCATAGGCGGTTACTATGATAACCCCTATATTGGGATATGAATGCTTGATTTCCTTAAGCAGCCCAATACCGTCCATCTCGGGCATCTTCATATCGGTAATTACTAAGTCACAAGGCTCCTCTTTCATCCGCTTGAGGGCTTCTACTCCATTCTAAGCTGTAAGCACTTTATAGCCCGATTTATCCAGAATTTTTGATAAACCGGTGCGGGTACTTTCCTCATCATCCACCACCAGGATACATTGCCTGTCCATATTATATCCCCCCAATTTTTATAAGGAAGCTCCAGCAACAGGTACACATCCAACATTGCACCGGTATCTATTTACTAGTTAATGTATGGTTGATGGTTTCGTAAAAAGTCCCCACATGTCACCCTGAACGAAGTGAAGGGTCTCGCATTATATTGAAAAAAATAGATTCTTCGCTTCGCTCAGAATGACAAAATAACAGTTTTCAGACTTTTTACGACTCCATCATGGTTAAACCGTTTAAAAAACAATATAGTATTAATCATTTAATAATACCATAAATATTTTTACTTTGTCAATTCCTAAAACAATTAAATGTTAGGAACAAGTAAACTGTCCGGAGTTGTAACACGTGAATTGTCCGGTTTATGGTTCTCCTTAAGAGGAGGAGCCATGAGACGAACAGAGTTGCTACAGGAGGTCAGGAAGATGCGTTTTGAGGAGATTTACGGGAT
>JAJRUU010000166.1 GCA_024277605.1 bacterium | reverse complement strand
CATCCCTTGCGAGATAAGGCTTATGAGCCAACGTCCAATAAAACTCTGTTTGCCCTGGGGGACAGGAACAGGAAGCTGATAAATTTATAATTTTCAAATAAATGTCGATTTGCCCATAACAAGACCCGAATTTTTCGGGTTGGAGGAATAATACCAAGTTGCATTCAAAATGATACTAATTTCTCACTCGGGTAGGTCGGCCTTTAGATACGAACTATATTATCAACAAAAACATGCTAATATCAGCACAGAGTATTATCATATGGCTAAGAGTTTTAGTTGCTGCTAGTTAGGCGATCTGTTACTATCCAGCTATGCAAGCCAGTAGCTACAATAAATTCAGTCAGCACTTACGGCAGACGTTCGGGCAGCGGGTACAGAAGCTGCCCTTAAATGCCGGATTCAGCTGCCCCAACCGGGATGGAGTCCTAAGCAGCCTGGGCTGTATATATTGCGGTGCATGTGGTGCGGCCTCTCCTCTGTTAGATAATCTCCCCACATTAAAAAAACAGTTTGAACGGGCACGGCAGGCGCTAACCAAAAAGTACGGTAATTGTAAGTTTATAGCCTATTTTCAAGCCTTCACCAATACATACGCTCCGGTTGAGGAGTTGAAAAAGCTCTATGATGAAGCATTAAGCTGGGACAGAGATAACATTGTGGGACTGGCAATCGGTACCCGCCCTGATTGTGTATCGGATGAGGTGCTTGATTTACTGGCGGATTATGCTAAACGTTACTACTTCTGGCTGGAACTGGGGCTGCAATCATCTCATGACCGCACCTTGGAGTTGATTAATCGAGGCCACGCTGTAGCCCAGTTTGCGAATGCGGTGAAGCGGGCAAAACAGCGGAATTTGAGGATTTGTACGCATATAATCCTGGGATTACCGGGAGAAACCACAGAGGAAATGCTGGCGACCGCCAGTTTTTTAAATCATCAGCAGGTAGATGCGGTAAAGCTGCACGGTTTATACGTATTAAAAGATACGCCCTTAGCCGCAATGTACGGGCGGGGGGGATATATTCCTCTCACTTTTGCCGAATATATATCTTTAGCCTGCGATTTTTTAGAGCGGCTCTCCCCCGATATTATTATTCAGCGGCTTACTTCTGATCCACCGCTTAACACGCTAATAGCGCCACAATGGATGCTGGATAAATTCAAGATTTTAAACGGTATCGAGCAGGAACTTGCCCGCCGTAATTCAAAACAAGGGGAGGCAAGCCTCCTTGGGTCATGAACCCCTCTTTATTTGAGGCGAAGTAATTAATCCGCCAGTTTCTCAGCCAACACAGCCACTCGTTCCCCAAGCCGTATGGATTGTTTACTGGCCCGCTCATCAGGCGTCCCAATGGATACCGGCCCATAATGGTCACCGCGGGGGATCCCCTGAATGATCATTCCATGCACCAACATTACGTGCAGGATTTCAAGGATGGTGGTCTCATTACCACCGCCGATATTAGCCGCTGAAGCAAAGGCCGCCCCTACTTTGCCCTCCAATTTACCGTGGAACTTCACGCTTTCATCAAACAGCGCCTTTAGTTCAGCTGCCATGGTGCCATAGTAGGTGGGCGAGCCGACTATCAGCGCATCATAATCCAATAACTCATCCACCATAACCTCTTGCACGGACTTTAACTTAACCTGAGCCCCTTTAGATTCAGCCCCTTCTGCCACCAATTGAGCCATTTTTTCAGTGTTGCCGCTCCGCGAGTAATAAACAACTAATACCTTAGCCATGTTTTATTCCTTCCTATCTGCAAAACTGAGAATCCACTCCACCGCATCATATATATCTTGAGCAACATAATCGGGCGGTTTCAGCCATTTATCTCTCTCTGACTCATACTCCGCCTGACCGTAACCGGTAAGCACCAGGATCCCCTTGGCCCCCACCCGCTGAGCCAGTTTAACATCAGTTAACTTGTCCCCTATCACAAAAGATTGCGCAAGGTCAATAGCATGTTCACTGGATGCAGCTTTTAGCATACCTGGTGCCGGTTTACGGCAATCACAAGCATCATCCGGGTGATGCGGACAGAAATAAATACCGTCTAAATGCGCTCCATCCTGAGCCAACAAACTTTCTAGTTTATCATGAATCTGGTGCAGCGATTTTTCGGTAAAATAGCCGCGGGCTATCCCCGATTGATTGGTAATCACTATGGTTTTTATACCCTGCCGGTTTATCTTCTTAATCGCCTCAGCGCAACGGGGCAACAACCGCAATTGATCGGGGTGATCTAAATAGTTCACCTCTTCGTTTATCGTTCCATCTCGATCTATAAATACGGCTGGACTCAGGTGTTTGCGCATAAAATTTATGTTGTTTGCCTTAATACTATTGATAGGAAACTAAATAGATGGTCAGCTTTTCAGTTAGATAGCAATTTGCATTTAATAAAACCCGACCTGCCGGGCTTGTTGGGTTCCCAACTGGTTGGGTTCCCAACTGGTTGGGTTCCCAACTGGTTGGGTTCCCAAGTGGTTGGGTTATAGTTTTTGTTTCACGCGGCGGGCGGCTTCAAACTCTTTTTGTAGGCCTTGAGCGTCACCACTCTTAATGTGCTGCTTTAGGCGATCTAAAACCTGCTGAAAACGGTCAATGACACCCGCAATAGCTTGAGAGTTAGAAAGGCAAATATCCCGCCACATCACTGCATCGCTTGAGGCAATACGGGTAAAATCCCTAAAACCCCCAGCGGATAACGCTATAAGCTGATTATCGTGATTGTCGAGCTCAGCCACCGCATTAACCAGCGCATAGGCTACCATGTGCGGCAGATGGCTGATAACCGCCAAGGTACGATCGTGTTGTTCAGCATCCATAAGCACCACCTGGGAACCAATTTGTTCCCAAAAAGCCTTAACCCGCACCAAAGCATCATTGTTTGTAGCGGTGGTGGGGGTGAGAATAGTTTTTGCCCCACAAAATAGGTTTGCCAGGGCCGCTTCAACCCCTGAGCTTTCCCTGCCGGCAATGGGATGCCCGCCCACGAAGTAAACTCCCTGAGGCATAAGCTCTTCCGCTGCTTCTATCAGCCTGGTTTTGGTGCTCCCTACATCGGTAAGCACCGCTCCGGGTTTCAAGTGTGGTATTATGTGGGGTAACTGTTCAAATATAGTTCCCATCGGAGTGGACAATAGCACCAGATCAGCATTATTAACCGCCTGGGATAACTCTAACTCGTATGAATCTATAGCGCCCAACTCTAAGGCTTTTTCAAGGTGTGCCGACGTACGCCCAAAGCCTGTGATGGACTCGGCTATACCATTCTTCTTGCACGCTAAGCCTACCGATCCCCCAATGAGTCCAACCCCGACAATAGTTATTTTCTTAAAACTCATGCGCTACGCCCGATCGTTTCAATATACATACCTATTATCAACACACCTAACCTGATCTATTCATAAATTTATGCTGGGTTTGCAAGACATCCCTTGTGAGATAAGGTTTACGAGCCAACGTCCAATAAAACTTTGTTTGCCCGAGGCAGTAGATCAGGAAACTGATAAATTTATAGTTTTCAACTAAATGTCGATTTGCCCATAACAAGACCCGAATTTTTCGGGCTAAATCTCCCGGCCTACCGCATGCGCAACTGCTTTAACCTCATCCATCAGCTGGGCAAATTTTTTGGGCAACAAGGATTGAGCCCCATCGCACAGAGCGCTTCCCGGATCGTTATGCACCTCGATCATTAAACCGTCCGCCCCGGCGGCAATGGCGGCTTTGGCCATTGGCAGTATCAACTCCCAACGCCCCACTGCATGACTGGGATCGACAACTACCGGTAGATGTGAAAGCTCTTTAATTACCGGAATAGCGCTTAGGTCCAGCGTGTTGCGGGTATAATCCTCAAACGTTCTAATCCCCCGTTCACATAAAATAACATTGTAATTACCCTGGGACATGATATATTCGGCCGACATTAATAACTCTTTGATGGTTGAACTCATACCTCGCTTCAGCAACACTGGTTTTTTCTGCAGCACCACCTCCATCAGCAGCCTGAAATTCTGCATATTTCGGGCGCCTATTTGAATTATATCGGCATACTTCTCTAGAAGTTCGGTCTCGCGAGGATCCATTAATTCGGTTATTACCTTAAGCCCGGTTTTCTTGCGGGCCACATCTAAATACTTTAATCCTTCCTCTCCCAAGCCTTGAAAGGCATAGGGCGAAGTGCGGGGTTTAAAAGCGCCTCCACGCAGGAGAGTAGCTCCGGCATGCTGAACACCAGCAGCGATTTCAACCAGTGAATCCACTGATTCCACCGAGCAGGGCCCGGCAATCACTGCTATCTTATTCCCCCCTATCTCTATCCCATCTACGTCTATAATGCTATTCTCAGGCTTGAATTCTCGACTTGCTAACTTATACGGCTTTAAAATCGGCATTACCTTCTCCACCCCAGGCAGGGCGTCTAGCGGTTGATTTCTTATGATGGATTCATCACCTATCACCCCAATAATGGTTCGTTCTATTCCCTTTGAAATGTGTATTCCTAAGCCTAAGGCCTCAATTTTTTTAATAACATTATCCACTTCATCTTTCCCGGCATTTTTTTAAGCACGACAATCATTTTTCCACTCTCCTTGGTTATATCCAGCTTATAACTAAATAGCCTCATAGATACCACTAATCGAGAAGTAAATATAGCATGGCAAAAGCAAAAAAACAAGCTTAAGCAACTTCGCCGTTTATCGAGCAATATATTTCCTGAGTCGTGGACAGCTTTACTGCTGTCATTTGCATAATCACTGACAATACAATAGGTTCTGTAGGGGCGGGGCTCGTCCCCGCCCGAAATAACGGGAGGGGATAAGGTCATGGACCTACACCCCTCCCCACAAAGGCCTACATGAACCATCAGCCAAAACTGTCCACGATTCATATATATTTCACTTTTGCAGATCTACCCCGATTGAAATAATATTAAAATCGTGCTAGAATTACTTACAATATGGGCTCCAGGAGCATTTCAAAAATCACACTAACCCACCTATCTAATCAACAGGTTGACATTTATACCCTTCCGCCGGATTCATCATAGCCTAATAGTCTATCATTTATTTGTGATTAACCTTAAAAGGTCTGATAATATCAGCCTGATTAATGATAATTAGCACCATGGACATAAACAAAGAAAATCGGATGTATTGGCTTACCTGGTTATTGTTTGCAGTTATTGCAATTGGCTGTTTTGCTAATCTGGGGGGCAGAAATTTTGGCGTAGATGAATCCGAAACCGCAATTTTAGGGGATAATATACTAACGTACGGCATCCCCCAGGCCTGGAACGGCCGGGGATTGATGGATAACGTTACCGCCAGTGTAAATGGAATAAACCTGAATGACGATTTGGTGTTCACTTCTCACCCCTGGTTTCCTTACTACTATTCCGCCCTGCTCATATCCATATTCGGCAAGAGCACCTTTTGGTTACGAGCCGGGTTCACTTTATTTGGCTTTGCCGGACTTTTATTATTTTACTTTATGATAAAAAAGCTACATGACCGTAAGCTGGCAATACTGGCCTGTGTTATTGTAGCCTTCAACGTCCACTATTATATTTTCACTCGCTCCTTTCGCCATTATCCACTTAATATTCTTTTTGCCATGCTGGCTGTTTATGGCTATTTCTTCCTGGAAGAGAAATGCGGTAAGTTCTGCTTAATCCTGGGATTAACCCTGCTATACCATACAAACTATATTCCCTTTGCAGACCTGTATATAGCATTGGCAGTCATGCTGCTGTTAGAGTGGAATTGGTCCAAGGCCAGGAATTTCATGGCTTGCAGTCTGTTGGTGTTCTTGTTTACTTTCCCATCCTTCCTTTACTTAGAAACTTATAAGTTTATTGGAGGTTTTGGGACGGAGAGGCATTCAAGTCCCTTGTTAAATTATGCGGGTTTTCTGAGGGATATAAATAACCGCTTTGTGCCTTTGATTTTGTTTATTGGATATGGCTTATGGTTGTTATTCAAACGCAACGAGCTAAAACAGTATAAACATAACAAAGCACAACAATTAAAGCTTTTTTGCTTTATATATCCACTGTGCACAATACTGATAGAACCCCTGATTATTCCTGAAATATTATTGCGTAACGCAGTCCCGATATTACCATTCCTAAGCCTGGCGGCCGCTTATCTTCTGCTGGCCGTATTCCAAAAATCAAAACTGTGGGCTGTGGTTTTAACCGTAGCCTTATTATTTACTAACCTATTAAGCGAAATATTGTATTACCCGGCCACCCTGGTATTTGCAAAATATGAACCGGGAATTTACCAACGCTATACAAATGCTATAAAGGCCCATCCCTGGCAGATACTACTGAAAGCAGAACCTTACTACTTTATACAAGAGCTATATACTCCATTTTATTCTTCTCAAGAAGCCATAATTGATTTTTTAGCCGAACATGCTAAAGCAGAGGACATTATCTACTATTATTCAGATGAAGCACGGGCATTACAATTCTACACTAAATTTCGACTAGCCTATCAGGTACACCAACCCTCTCCCTTTCGCTATAACTTCAGCTCACTCCCCACCTGGGCCATTACCGATGAATACTTCAACTGGTTTATCCCGACAAATGAAGGGGAAAAGCAACATATGCTGGCCCGCATCCGCCGACAGGGGGGCAACTATATTCGCTATGAGCTGGAACCCATGTTTTTAAGCCATTGGGACCTGCCTTTTGAACATTTGTTTATCCCTTATGTGCAAGATTGTCACCTGCATTATAATCCAGAAAAGAAGTTGAGAAAGACTGAGGTTTATCACATCCTCTGGGATAAACCAGCACTGGACATAGTTCACAATAGGCCATGAGGCGATGAATTTATCTTTGGAATTGGAAAAATAATT
>JAJRUU010000165.1 GCA_024277605.1 bacterium | reverse complement strand
ATGTTTTTGTACCATTAAAATTTTTTTACCGGACAGTAGTGGCTTAACATAGGAGAGAAAATGGGTCAGTCTCGAGGAATGAATCCACTATATGTTGAGAAGAAAAATGTTTTAGTTCATCTTCAGCTCAGCAATGGGGCAGAGGTTAAGGGGTTTGTGCATCTGGCCCACAGAATAAGGTTGACTGATACCTTAAATCTTCAAGCCAGTGATAAGCCTTTCTTACCCTTAACCGATGCCCAACTTATTACCCCGGATGGTGAACAGAAAGCAGTTGCTTTTATTGTAATTAACCGGCAAAATATAATTACCTGTATATCTCAACAAGGGTTTAGCGAGTAACCGTATCGGCTTGCTGTTTTAATAAAAGCACAATATCGCGTAGTAGTATTTATCTATCAGTAAAAAGAGGGTAACAATTCTCTAGAGAAAAAACATGTCCGATATTAAACCTGCCATGAGAAATCCGTCTATTGCCCCCCAATGTATGGAAGAAGACTTAGGCTATGAGGTGAATGTCCGCCCACAGTCTTTTGAGGAATATATCGGTCAGCCAAAGCTGAAAGAAAATCTGCGAATATTTATTCAGGCTGCGCTGAAACGAGGTGAAGCGCTGGATCATCTTTTGTTTTTCGGCCCGCCGGGTTTGGGCAAAACCACCTTGGCCTACCTCATTTCAAAAGAGATGAATGTGAACTTGAGCATTACTTCCGGCCCAGCTATTGAGCGGCCTGGGGATTTAGCAGCTATTCTTACCAATTTACAGGATCGTGATATTCTGTTTATTGATGAAATCCATCGCTTAAATAGTGTCGCTGAGGAAAAACTCTATCCTGCCATGGAGGACTATAAACTGGATCTTATCATCGGTCAGGGTCCCAGCGCCCGCACCCTGCCTTATCAACTGCCTCACTTTACCCTGATCGGGGCTACCACCCGTACCGGGCTGCTGACCTCTCCCCTCAGGGATAGATTCGGTTTCATAAGCCGGTTGGATTTTTATACTCATCAAGAGCTGCAAACTATCATAGAGAGAACTGCCATTATTTTAGGGGTACAGATTGGGCCCGAGGGATCTTTGGAGATTGCCCGCCGTTCGCGAGGAACACCCCGAATCGCCAATCGATTGTTGCGGCGGGTGCGGGATTTTGCTCAAGTTAAGGGAGACGGCAGTATAGATCATTCGATGGCCATTGAATCGCTTGATATGCTGGAGGTAGATGAGCAGGGCTTCGATAAGATGGATCGTACCTTACTGCTTACCATTATTGAAAAATTCAATGGCGGGCCGGTCGGACTGGATACACTGGCGGTAGCTATAAACGAAGAAAAGGATACTATAGAAGATGTCTATGAGTCGTACCTCATCCAAGCCGGCTATATCAACCGTACTCCCCGTGGTCGGGTAGCCACCAGGTTGTGTTATGAACACTTCGGAATCACTCCCGACCCCGGTCATCAAGGTAGGCTGTGGTAATTACATCTTCCAAAAGGCAGTTGATAATTTTTTAGCATATAAAAAACCCCAGAACCAGCAAATCTTATAGTAATACCAAGTTGCATTCAAAATGATACTAATTTCTCACTCGGGTAGGTCGGCCTTTAGACCGACCGAAGAGCGGAGGGCTAAAGCCCGGGGGCTAAAGCCCTCCCTACCCATTTAGTATATGTTTGATTGCAACTTGGTATAAAATCATTGGAATCACGAGAGGAAGTATGAGAAGATATATAATCTGCGGCATGGTTTTATCGGTGCTCCTGCTTAACCACCCCTCAGGGGAGGCTGCAGATAGCGATTTTGAAACAAGGGTGCAGCAGGCAATTGAGGCTTTGAAGTTGAGAGGGCCGCTTAAAAGAGAAGAATTTGTTGATATTGATACCAAGGAAGTTATCTTTTCCCATAAGAAACATCAGAGCATAATCAAGGAATTAAACGAATCTTGTGCCGTTTGCCACCATAAATGGAAAGAGGGGCAGGACCCCAGGGCGTGCCGAAGGTGTCACGCTGCACGAATGGTGGTATCTAAAGGTAAATATGCCTACAAGGGTCAGAAATTAGACCTTAAAGACGTATTTCATCTGGCGTGCGGCGCCTGCCATAAGAAACTGCTGGAGGATGGTTACCAAGGGGCCGCTGGCTCTCCGGCTGAAATTCCCACGAAGTGTTATCATTGCCATACGAAAAAGAAAGAATGAATCTGCTGCTTCATATATGTTGTGCCCCGTGCGCTTGTTATCCTTATAAAAAGCTGAGCGCCGCTGGAATAACAACCAGGGGATTTTTCTATAATCCCAATATCCACCCGTATACCGAGTATCAAAAAAGGTTGCAGGCGCTAAAAAAATTGGCCGATATACGACAGCTGCAGGTGATATATCGGGATGATTACCAACTGGAGGAGTTTTTGCGTCAGGTGGCTCATAGCGAGAGTGAGCGCTGCCGCATTTGCTACTATATGCGGCTGAGTGCCACAGCGCAAGTTGCTAAGCACGGCCGGTTCAATGCCTTTAGCTCAACGTTGCTGTATAGCATCTATCAAAAGCATGAGTTGATAAAAGAAATCGGCCTGAATGTGGGCAAACAGCATGGTATTGAATTCTACTACCAGGATTTCCGCCCCGGTTGGCGTGAAGGGATTTCACTTTCCAAAGAGTACGATCTCTATCGACAACAGTACTGCGGCTGCATTTATAGCGAACGGGATCGGTACAAGCCCAAAACCACCGAGCAATCAGAGTTGGCATAACTATGTACTTCAACGTGTCCGGAAAATACTTACCTTCACCGTCATTTTAAACCTATTAGGTTGTAAGTAGATGAGTATTCCCTTTGATCCATATAATTTGGCTAACTATGACTATCGGCTGCCGCCTGCGCTGATCGCCCAAACTCCAGCAGATAAGCGTGATGAATCACGGCTCATGCTGGTACAGCGGGAGGCCGGACGGGTAGAGCACCGCCGCTTTTCCGATATAACTGATTATCTACCGCCCGGAAGTGTGCTGGTATTAAATGATACCAAAGTAATTCCCGCCCGGCTTTACGCCAAAAAACCAAGCGGCGGCAAACTGGAGATCCTGCTGATTAAACCGCTGGCTGCCGACACCTGGGAGGTTATGCTTAAGGGTAAGCTAAGACCGGGGACTGAATTCAGGGTGGATGACCGATTAAGCGGCAAGGCGCTGAAGCTGCGCTCACCCGGGCGCTGGGAGGTATGCTTTGAGCACACAGCTGACTTTAGTGAACTGCTTGCTCAAATAGGACATACTCCCCTGCCGCCATATATTAAGCGCACAGCGGGACAGGATAATCCTCAGGATCGGGAGCGCTACCAGACGGTATACGCCCGGCATGAGGGAGCCATCGCCGCCCCTACTGCCGGATTACACTTTACCAAAGAAATATTGGAGGGGCTAAACCAGCGAGGGGTTGAGATTGTCTATTTAACGCTGCATGTCGGACCGGGTACTTTTTTACCGGTAAAGGAGCCGGATCTGCGCCGCCATCCCATGGAGGCCGAATATTATAGTATTTCCGAAAAGACGGCTGATGCCATAAACCGGGCGCAAACCGAAGACCGCCGGGTAATGGTAGTGGGTACCAGTACTTTAAGAGCGCTGGAAAGCGCCCAAAACAAAGCGGGCCTGATAGAAGCCAAATCAGACGATACCGAGCTTTTTATCTGCCCCGGCTATATTTTTTGCTCAACCTATGCCCTGCTTACCAACCTCCACCTGCCCCACTCCACCAATCTGGTGCTGGTTTCCGCACTTGCCGGTCATGAATTGACCATGCGGGCATATATGACAGCCGTATCCCGGAAATACCGCTTCTATAGCTATGGCGACGCCATGCTAATCGTATGAATTGTATTTGGTTAGTATAAACCGGCACACCCTGTGATTGACTTTAACTCACTAATTATGTTAACCTGTCACTATTCGTGCTTCCGAGTAATATTTTATAAAATACAACATCTAACCCGATCTATTCATAAGTTTATATATGATTTGCCAGACCAGGCACGGCCTGGACTTATTATAAAAAAAACTTAAAGCCAACGTTCATGAAAGCTTTGCTTACCTGAAACTTATTGCGTGGAAGCTGACAAAGTTAATATTATCAGGCAGATGTGATTTTGCTGTTAATAAGACCCGACTTATTCGGGCTAACTTGAGAGGCTTATGGATATTCACGCCCAAAAAATCATCATCCTGGATTTTGGCTCACAATACAGCCAATTGATTGCCCGCCGGGTGCGGTAAGCCAAGGTTTTTTCGCAGATACTGCCCTTTAATACGAAAATCGAGGAGATCACCGCCCTAAAGCCACAGGGGATAATTCTTTCCGGTGGGCCGTATAGTATTTACGATCCAGAGGCTCCGCATGTTGATCAATCAATATTCGATTCAGGGATCCCTATACTCGGTATTTGTTATGGCATGCAGCTTATGACCGAAAAATTCGGCGGGCAGGTGGCCCGGTCCGAGAAGCGGGAATATGGCCCCGCCGCATTACTGGTGGATGATGCCGGGGATTTGTTTTCTGGTTTAGCTGAAAACCTGCCGGTATGGATGAGTCATGGGGACCGGGTACAGAACCTCCCGCATGGTTTCACCAGCATCGCCCATACGGAGAACAGCCCCACCGCTGCTATACGGCATAAGCATAAACCCTTGTATGGGGTGCAGTTTCACCCGGAAGTGGTACACACCCCGCAAGGGACTGAAATTATCAAAAATTTTTTATTTAATATTTGTCATTGTGCTCCAAGCTGGAATATGAGCTCCTTTGTCGAGGAGGCTATCGCTGGTATCCGGGAGCGGGTTGGTGATAAAAAGGTCATTTGTGCGCTGTCAGGGGGAGTGGATTCATCAGTAGTGGCGCTGATGTTATATCAGGCTATTGGGGATCAGTTGTGGTGTATATTTGTAGATAACGGTTTATTGCGCAAGGGGGAGGCCCAGGCGGTGAAAGATACTTTTGAGGGCCGCTTCCATATGAACCTGGATTGTGTGGATGCCAGGCAGCGTTTTTTAGATAAACTGGACATGGTGACCGATCCGGAGCAAAAGCGCAAGATCATCGGTAATGAGTTTATATATTTGTTCGAAGAGGAGGCCCATAAGCTGGGGCAAATTGATTTTCTGGCGCAAGGGACGCTCTACCCTGATGTTATTGAAAGTGTATCGGTCAAAGGGCCATCGGCTACCATTAAGAGCCACCATAATGTGGGCGGACTACCCGAGAAAATGAGAATGAAACTGGTGGAACCACTGCGGGAGTTATTTAAAGATGAGGTACGCTTGGTAGGGCAGGAACTGGGCTTGCCGGAAGAGATTATAAAGCGGCAGCCATTTCCCGGCCCGGGGTTGGCGGTACGGATTCTGGGTGAGATAACCGGGGAGCGGCTCTCTATGCTGCGGGAGGCGGATGCGATTGTTATCCAGGAATTTAAGCGCTCAGGCTGGTATCACAAGGTGTGGCAATCATTTGCGGTGCTTTTGCCCGTAAAAACGGTGGGCGTGATGGGGGATGAACGGACTTACGATAACGTGATTGCCCTGCGGGTAGTCCATAGCCATGACGGGATGACCGCTGATTGGGTACGCCTGCCCTATGATTTATTAAGCATTCTATCAAACAGGATTATAAATGAAGTGGCTGGGATCAACCGGGTTACTTATGACATTTCTTCAAAGCCACCGAGTACCATTGAGTGGGAATAAGCTGGATAATCAGGATAAAAGATAGCGGGTAAATGTAGTTTAACATTTTTCTATTACACGAGAAACCAATCCAATTATAGCCAAAACTAAAAGGCCTAATATTATGAGTTGCCATTTTACCATCATATATGACTCCTTTTGTTAACGACTAGATACTGTTTCAGTGTGCAATAACTGAGCCATTGTGGCCAGGCTCAAATCATATACAATTTATAGTATGTATATGTATGAGAGCTGGTTAATAAGCCTTTTATTGCAATAATAGCTTAACTTTATGTATCCTGACTGAAACAGGTGTGGGATTTTAACTACAGGGTACCTTGAAGAAGGAATATATTTTGTTTTTAGGGAAGGTAATCGGCAAGTTAGTTGCCAGTAAGAAATGTGAAGACTTAGAAGGGGTTAAATTCCTGATTATACAGCCCTTAAACCACCAGCGCCTGCCTTCCGGCCCCCCTATTGTTGCCGTAGATACCATGCGGGCAGGAGCGGGCGAGTTGGTGTTTTTGGAAGATGGTCGTGAGGCGTCTTTTACCCTGCCCACTACATTTGTACTTGTTGACGCAGCAGTGGTAGGAATCGTAGACCAAATAGATATAGCTGATGCAGAGGGTTATAACAAAAGCCAGGATTTATAACCCGAATATCCACACAATCCCCGATTTCCTTTGGCGCCTAACCCGACTTATTCTACATCAAACAGACAAAACTTGCCTGGCTGTGCGCAGTGAAATATAATTCACTGCTACAAGTATTTCTGTATAAATAATACTTGACATATATTTTTTGTGCGGCTATGCTTTATGTGAGTGATCTGGCACTATAAAGCGGGAAATATAACCAACTCATCTTCCGGATTCTCCAGTGGCAACCAAATAACGAAAAGCAACACCTGTAGCTGCCGACTCCCGCCCAGCATTTCCTGCCGACTCAATTGGCTTGACTACAAAAACGGATAAGGCGATGAGAGATATCACAAACTCAAAAACCCAATTACATCCATATGCCCTTAAAATAGCATTATACTTGCAAGCCTTAATGGAAGAAGGCTTTCAGGGAAATGTGCTCATACCTATTAAAGGCAAGCAATTTGGGTTGATAAAAAAGGAAGAATTTGTAGATTTGCGTTCCCATGAATAAGCCAAAGTCAGCCCAGCAACATATTCCCGATTCGGGTATTATGTACAACATAAAAGAGATAAGGGGTCAGGTCTTGCATTGCCACACAAAATATGGCATTGCAAGACCTGACCCCATGCTCGTGTGACCCCATGCTCGTGCTAAACAGGGAATAACCTCAGGTAACCACCGAAAAAGGGCCTGTGTTATGCGGATAGTTCTCCGCCTAATGCAGGCCCTTTTTTATTCCAAGAGTATTTTAATTGTTTAAGGGGGGGGATGCTTTATGGACTATTGTTTAATTAGAATTTATGGTAAGCCAAAGAAGACTTGCTGCCGAAAATCTGCCCCATGGTTTGTATCGTTTTTGGGTTTAATATTATCTTGCAGCCTGATCCTTTCAATTCCCCGAGCCTCATCCGCCATAATACACACTGTTTTAGTGGGCTCACATCCCAAGGGGGCGGCGGTTAATGATACCACCTCTCAGGCGGTGGTGACTAATAAAAAAGACAACACCATCTCCATAATAGATTTAACCAGCCATACGGTTATCGCCACTATTCCAGTGGGCAAGCGGCCGGTTGACGTAGCTATAAACCAGCAGACCAACCGGGCGCTGGTGGCCAATAAAAAGGATAATTCCGTATCTGTAATAGACCTGACCTTACAAACGGTTATAGCCACCATAAATGTAGGTAAAGACCCTAAAGCGGTGGCTGTAAACCCTTTAAGCAACCAGGCGCTGGTGGCCAATCATAAGGATGATAGCATCTCAGTAATAGACTTGAGCACTAATACCCTGGTATCGACAATTCCTGTGGGCCGCAATCCGCAGGGTATCGCCATATATCAAACCGGCAATAAAGCCATAGTAGCCAATGAGAAAGATGATAATATCCAGATTATAGACCTAAGTACCAACAATATAGTATCCAGTATAGCGGTGGGTAAAAACCCGGCTGGGCTTGCGGTGGACCAGACAAACGGCAGGCTGTATGTAGCCAATGAAAAAGATAATACGGTAAGCGTGGTTGATATTAGCAGCCATACCGTAATAGCTACCATTTCAGTGGGTCGGGAGCCTCAAAATATAGCCGTTAATCCGGTTACCGGCAGGGTTCTGGTAACCAATGAAAAAAATGATTCTTTAAGCATAATAGACATAACTACTAATGCCATTCTTGGGGAAATGAGTGTCGGCGAAGAGCCCTATGATGTGGCGGTCGGCATATCAAGCAATATTGCGCTGATATCCAATACCGATGAGGATAGTATCAGCATCATAGAACTAGCCAACACCCCCTATAGCGCCAGTACGCCGGTGGGTAAAAAACCAAAGGGGGTAGCTATTCATCCCGGTACTAATATCGCAGTGGTAGCCAATAAAAAAAGTGATAATATATCCATAATAGATCACTACTGTCCGGTTAATAATCGAATAAATTCAACTGGATACAACCAGATGTTTCAGTTTTTTGGTAATCACATTGCGTAAGTAGCTGATAAATATGAGGT
>JAJRUU010000164.1 GCA_024277605.1 bacterium | reverse complement strand
ATCAATGATTACGGATTCCGAAGGTGAAGTGAGCACATCCAGCTTTTCTCCATCTACATATACCTCCGCCTGAGCGATGTTGGTAGTAAGCCTGATACTCCCTGGCTGGGGCGCCAGCGGTGGCGATTCCGGCTCTGCCGGTGTTTCAGATGGAACAACCGCTAATGCTTCCGGTTCAGTAAAGGGAACGCTAACCGTATTATTATGAGGGGGGGGAGAAGGTATTTCAAGTTTTTGTATAGCGCTGAATCCGGCTTTGAGTGTTGCTGCAATAGAGTTGAAGGGACCCCGCTTAAATCCCGGATATCCGACAATGGCAATCAACCCCAAACTCACCAGGATCACCAAGGTGGCAACCCAATACGGTTTTATGTGGGAAGAAGGTTTAACTACCAGCGTGGGTTCATCAGCCATTTTCGGTAAAGGTTGAATTTCTTTTTGCGGGTTTATAGCAGGATGGGGTTGGGCTAGATCCAGCTGGCCTAAGAGTTCTGTCAATTCGTGATTTTCCTGGGCGATAGTTTCCTGAAAAATTAAGCCGATGAAGGCGCTAAGCTTGCTTCTTTCCTCAGAACCAAAGCCGTCCTGTACACCATGTATATCGCCAAGAAACCCGGCTGCACTCTGATAACGGGTTGACTGATTTTTAGCCAGCGCTGTTAATATTACCCGTTCCAGCTTTGGATTAACCCCGGGGTTTACTTGACTGGGAGGAAGAATCTGGGCCAGCTTGACCTTCAACATGGTGTCTACTTCCGATTCGCCTTTGAAAAGCCGCTGTCCGGTTACTAACTCATATAGGACAATGCCCAATGAAAATATATCAGAGCGGCTATCCAACGCTTGCCCCGATATTTGCTCCGGCGACATATAAGAAACCTTACCCTTCAATACACCAACCTTGGTTTCTTGAGAGTGCATGGCGGCCTTGGCAATGCCGAAATCAACTAATTTAACTTCTCCCTCATAAGAAATAAGAATATTCTGGGGATTAATGTCACGATGAACAATATTCAGCGGCTTACAATTAAGGCCGCATTTGCGGTGCGCATAATCCAGACCCCGACAGATTGACTCGACTATATCCAGCGCCAGGGGGATATTAATCCCTACTCCTTTGCATTGGCACTGTTGGAGTAGTTCCCTAAGGTTTTTCCCCCGCACGTATTCCATGGCAATATAATAAGATTCATCGATACGGCCAAAGTCATAGATATGAGTAATATTCTGGTGGGTAAGCTGGGCGGCCAACCTGGCCTCATCGATGAACATAGAGACGAACTCCCGGTTCTGGGATAGGTGAGGCAAAATGCGCTTGATGGCCGTCAACTTCTCGAACCCCTCAAACCCCATATGGACGGCCAATAAGATTTCGGCCATACCACCGGTATTGATGTTTTTTAATAAGGTATATTTGCCAAACTTGGCGCAGATAGGTTTGGTCATATTATGCTCTCACTGACTCATATTTTTTTTAGCTGCAATTTATCCGCTTAATTCAACCATATACGACATTCAAAAAATAAGCTGTCGGGATTAATACCATGTTCTTCCATAAATATTAACCCATTACTATATATTGTAATTTATGCCAGCGTTGTCCGCTCCAAGTTTTTGCCCGCCGTAAAAGTCAATAATTACGGTAAATTTCTAACACAAGGTTCTTTGTTGATCCTCTCCCTTGGGGGAGAGGATCAAGGTGAGGGGGATTTTAAAACCGGGGTTTCCCCTCACTCTACCTCTCTCCCCAGAGGGGAGAGAGGACTAATACCAAGTTGCATTCAAAATGATACTAATTTCTCACTCGGGTAGGTCGGCCTTCAGGCCGACCAAAGAGCGGAGGGCTAAAGCCCGGGGGCTAAAGCCCTCCCTACCCATTTAGTATATGTTTGATTGCAACTTGGTATAAAAGGCATTTTGCTGCTTGTGCAAAAACCTAACCGGACACTACTGAATTTATGCAACGTTTATGCCAGAATTACATTATAGTAAAAAGTATATATGTGTTACCCAGGTTTATCCAATTATAAATGCTATGTATCAAATATGGGGGGAGCCGACGGGATTATTAAACGACAGGCCTGATTCTTCAAGGCACCTTTATTATTTGATCAGGAACGATGAAGAAATAAATTTTAAAGTTTTCTACCTGTCCTGCTGCTGCTTGTTTGGAGAAGGGTTATTTACGGTATTATCTTCAGAGAAGAAATTTTTGATCGTCCAAATGACGGGGTTCAGGATACCCCTTACAGCAGATTTTAGATATGCATTGTCCCTAATATAGTCAGCGATGAGGGGGCTATATTTATAGTAAAGAGCAACTAGTTTTTGCCCTGTGGCACTGGTTAAGAGATGGGTATCCCGGAAGCGGCACAAAATACGCACTTCTTTAGCCAGGGGTGTCCCATAAGCAGCGGTAGCGATAAAACAACCGCTTCCACCACCACCACCGCCGCTTTTGTCGGCAGGAGTAGTTCCGCCGGTATCGGTTACCCCTCCTGTTACAGGCGGCGGCACATATTCATCAGCCCCCATATCCCAAATAGCGCCTTGCGGGCGAACATTACCGTCAATATCATCAATCGGGGCATCCACATTAGTACCGCTATCTATGCAGGGGGAGCCTGCCCGCAGGTGATAGTCTCCGTTGCCTGCATACACAAACAGTGGATCGGCGCTAATATTGCCTATACCAGGGTAAATACCACCCTCAATATCTGAATAAGCAACATCTATAGCTGCAACCCCTCCCGAATATATCTCATCGCCTGTATTATCCCACAGAATTGTGTTAACCACATAAGGAGAATTGGCGCCGCTGCAATAAATCCCACCGCCGGAGGTAGCAACGTTATCAGTAATGGTATTATTCATGATCGTGGGTGAGGCGGCAACGCAGGCAATCCCAGCGCCAAAATCCGCGCGGTTACTGGTAATGATATTGTTAATAATGGATGGCGATGAATTGTTAAAGATATTTATCCCCCCGCCAGTGGCAGCATTTCCATTTTTAATTACAAACCCATCCAGCACCGCATACTTACTTTCTCCCAGGGCAAAGGTAACCACCGCATCTTTCCCGTCACCATCGAGGATAGTACCAGGTCCAGCCGCCATTACGATAATCGCTTCACCATTAAAGATGATATTTTCCGTATAAGTTCCTGGGGCCGCTAAAATTACATCCCCACACAGAGAGTCATCGATTGCTTTCTGGATAGTGCTGTAAGTACCAGGCACATCAAGAATTATAGCTGCAAGGACGGGGTTGCATCCCCGCTCATATTCCTGCAGATTGGTGTATCCATCCTGGTCTTTGTCACCATCGGGGCCTTCATCCAGCGCATCAAAATACTCATACTCCCATTCATCCGGCAGTCCATCGGCATCACGATCACAAGCTATTCCTAAACCATTTTCTTTTTGGCTGTCACAGTCATTATCTACTCCGTCGCATAACTCAGTGGCTCCGGGATATACCGTATCCTTACTATCATCACAGTCAGTGTTGTCTGCTACATAACCGGTGGGAGCTACACCACAGTCTTGGGTGTAGAACTGGGAATCCCCATAGTCATCCCCATCAGCGTCCAGATAGTAAGTTGTCTCTTCATCTGTCTGCTCATTACAGTTATTATCTACCCCGTCACCGCATAGTTCTACATCGTCGTCACTATAATCATTGCAAGTCTGCACACTACCTGAGCAGATATAACTGCCTTCGGTGCAGAGGTCAGTATCGGGACCATCGCAGGCGTTACCCAACCACGCCTCACCAGCCCCATCAGCCGAAGCCGGGTCACAGTCATTATCTACTCCATCGCATAGTTCAGGGGCTCCGGGATATACCGTATCCTTACTATCATCACAGTCAGTGTTGTCTGCTACATAACCGGTGGGAGCTACACCACAGTATTGGGTGTATATCTGGGAATCCCCATAGTCATCCCCATCAGCGTCCAGATAGTAAGTTGTCTCTTCATCTGTCTGCCCATTACAGTTATTATCCGCACCATCACCGCATAGTTCTACATCGTTTCCGCTGTAATCATTGCAAGTCTGCACACTACCTGAGCAGATATAACTGCCTTCGGTGCAGAGGTCAGTATCGGGACCATCGCAGGCGTTACCCAACCACGCCTCACCAGCCCCGTCAGCCGAAGCCGGATCACAGTCATTATCCACTCCATCACATAGTTCTACATCGTTTCCGCTGTAATCATTACAAGTCTGCACACTGCCTGAGCAGATGTAACTGCCTTCGGTGCAGAGGTCAGTATCGGGACCATCGCAGGCGTTATTCCACCACGCCTCACCAGCCCCATCAGCCGAAGCCGGATCACAGTCATTATCCACTCCATCACATAGTTCTACATCGTTT